>JANYEU010000321.1 GCA_025362915.1 Chitinophagaceae bacterium
TTGACAAATGCAGGAGACTTTGGAAGAACTGTGAACGCAAACTCAATACAAGCCTACAATTCATGGTACTCGCATTTATCGCCATCCTACTCAGAAGATTATGAACAGGTTCTAAGAAAAAGTCAAAGAAAACGCCATTGAAAAAGGAGGAAAAGAAAAGGAATGGGGAAATCTCATCCGGTCGGGTATTGATAGAACACATAATCAGGGAGATGAAGATTTTTAGAGTGGCTGCGGAAAAATATAGGAACAGACGAAAGAGATTTGGACTACGAATAAATCTAATTGCAGCGTTTTACAACCGATCTATTGACCTGAATCTTAAAAAATGAATTTCCGAAGAGGTCTATTGAGCAACACCGGACGTACAAGGGTAAACATAAACGGAGCCATCAACCCAATGAATCCAACAGAAGTGGTGGCTTATGAATGCGATACGATTGATGCCGCCACCACACTTTCCTTTTTTAAGGTTGTTGAATATAGGTATGGGTATAAGAAATCCATACATCTTTTTGTGGACAATGCACATTATTATCGTTCCAGGTTGGTAATGGTTTACTTGGAAACATCAACAATAAAAATTCACTTTTTGCCTCCATATTCCCCTAATCTAAACTCGATAGAAAGACTTTGGAAATTCATGAAGAAAACGGTGATAAAGTCCAAATACACACCAGATACCGATGTATTCAGGAAGAGGATAAAGGAGTATTTTGAAAATATTGAACAATAAAAACAAAAACTTGATTCACTCATCAATACCAATTTTCATAATATCCCCCCAAGTTTGTTCCAAACCTGATTGGGGAGAGTATACGTTCATCCTTAACCACTAAAATACGCTGCCAATCCTTTTGCCAAACGGTTGGGCATGGTGGTTTTGGTCATGGTGGCGGCATCCATAAAGTATAAGACCACCTGTGCAAAGGCAAGCAATTTGCCCTGTTCATTATAAACTTCTTGGCAGAAAGTTATCTTGTAGTCTGTTGGCAATTCTTTTAACAAAGTTTTTATGGTTAGCAAATCGTCGTACAAAGCAGGGCGTACAAATTTGCAATTCAATTCTACCACGGGCATGATAACGCCATCTGCTTCCATTTCCTTATAGCTATAACCCAATACACGCATGGCTTCTACGCGACCAACCTCAAAATATTGGGCAAAATTACCATGATATACCACATTCATCTTATCCGTTTCCGCATATCGAACCCTTACCGTAGTTGCTGCTGTGTACATTGAACTTATTGTTTAGTGTTAGTAAAGATATTGTGAAGGTTTGTTTACTAACAAATTAAAAAAACGATGTTTGTTTTGAAAAATGAAAATTACTTTTATCTGTTTTAATTATGATTAAATGATTTGAATGAAAGGAATGATAAATACTGCTGATTTTAAACGTTTATAATTTTTCATATTCTTACCATTCAGTGTTATTATACTCAAGGTAAATGGTTTGCGAAAAAAAATGGGAGTCCCCTTTAGAATTAAGGGAATCAATCATTGTTATCATTCAAATCAGTATTAAAGAGTCATTTGTTTGCAATAATATTCATTACACAAGGATTAATCTAAAATATGTACCCTCGAATAATAATAATCAGTTTTATTGTTTTTGCATCACTCTCCTCTTCCTCTTATGGACAATATACACGGGTGACAAACGACCCGGATGCGGAGTATAAGTTGGCAAAAGAATATTTTTCGAAGGATGAATTCAGCTTGGCATACCCAATATTCAAAACCTTTAACAGCAATGGGGTGAATAAAACTAATTATCCTGTTACGGTGGCTGCGGAGAGTAAATATTACTATATCTCATGTGGATTGAAGCTGAATGATTCTAGCATCAAACAGAAAGCTGTAGATTTTATAGAGTTGGAATATGATGTACCAATGGTACAAAGGCTTGCATTTGAACTGGGAGAATACTTTTTTAGGAATAAGAATTACCCCGATGCCATCACCTATTATGCTAAGGCAGGAATAGGTAACCTTAGCAATGCTGACATTGGAGAAATGAAGTTTCATGAGGCTTATAGTTATTTTTCTATGAAACAGTTTCAGGAAGCCAAACCCTTGTTTGATGCCATCAGGCAGATTCCTACAGATTCTAATTATATAGATGCAAACTATTATTATGGGTTCATTGCCTTTGGCGAAAAGAACTTTAAAGGGGCTTTATCCGCTTTTAAAATTGCAGAAACAAGTCCTGCATACACTACGGTTGTACCTTTTTACATTGCTGAGATTTATTATTTTATAAATGATAGGGACAAAGCCCTGTCTTACACAGAAGATATGCTAAAAAAAGGTGGGCAATTCTACGACCTGCAATTAAAACAATTGGCTGGCAAGTTATATTTTGACAAGCGGCAGTTTAAGGAAGCGTTGCCTTATCTGGAAGAATATATTGACAAGTCGGACAAGGTAAATAGGGAAGATTTATATGAGTTGAGTTATTGCTATTACGAATCCGGCAACTGGGGTAAAAGTATTGAAGGCTTCAAGCAATTGGGTGGCAAGGAAGATTCGTTGGCACAGAACAGCATGTACTTATTGGCGGATGCCTACCTTAAAACTAACCAAAAAGAGAATGCCCGTAATGCGTTTCTGTTTTGTGCCAGCAATAATAGCAATGCAGCACAAAAAGAAATATCTACATTCAGTTATGCAAAACTTTCTTACGAATTGGGCTATATGGATGTGGCACTGACCGAACTGAGAAAGTTTATAATTGATTATCCAAACAGCAAGAATAACCAGGAGGCAAAAGAATTGCTGGTAGGTGTTTTGGCAAATACAAGTAACTATAAGGATGCCTTGTCAATATTTGAAAGCCTGAAAGTGCAAAGCGAAATGGTGAAGAAACTCTATCCCAAGATACTATATGGCAGGGCAGTAGAACTAATAAACGACCAGCAGATTGATGAGGCAGATAAGTTGCTAAGTAAAATTATCAAGCTGCCATACAACAATAAACTACTTGCTTTTACTTATTTTTGGAAGGGCGAGATAGCCTACAGGACTGGATTCTTGGAAGATGGCACTACCTATTTCTCCAACTATTTGGATAACCCTCTTACTAATGGAGAAATAAATCCTACAAATGCCCATTATAGCCTTGCTTATTGCTACCTGAAAGAAGAAGATTACAAAGCTGCAGAGAAAGATTTTGGAGAAGTGGCAGGTTCCATCAACGATAATTCTACTGCCTTGCAACAGGATGCCTACATAAGAAGGGCTGATTGTTATTATATGCTCAAGCAATATAAACCTGCGGTGAAAATATACGACGATGTGATAGCACACCAACTAAAAACGGCTGATTATGCCTTATACCAAAAAGCGGTTATTGCAGGAGCAGTGAATAAGCCTAAAGATAAAATGGCCTTGATGCAAAGCCTGTTGTTGCAATATCCAAACTCTACCTTGGTGCCCGATGCTAACTTAGAAATAGCCAATAGCTTTTTGGCAGAGGAGAAATACAATGACGCCTTGTCTCCACTGCAACAAATATTGGCAAACAAAGAGGCAAGTGCCTTATGGCCAAAGGCTCTATTGAAAACAGGGGTTTCTTATTTTAATACCGATAAAAGTGATGATGCCTTGAACAGCTTTACACAGTTGGTAAAACAATATCCAAATACACAGGAAAGTGATGAGGCGATAGAATATATACGAACCATATTTATCAATAACCAAAAGCCGAATGAATTCATCAGTTTCATGCAGCAAAATGGAAAGAGTGTAAGTACTTCCGAGGCTGATTCCTTAAACTATCGTTCGGCTTCCTTAAAGTATGAAGCAAAAGATTTTGACAACGCAAAAGCTGGATTTGCCAGTTATATTGCCCAATATCCTAATGGAAAGTATGCCATAGAGGCTAACTATTTCGCCGCAGAAATATATATTACCGCTAAAGATGTAAACGCAGCATTGCCTTATTACAATGCAGTTGCAGCCAAGGCACCTAATAAATATGCAGAAAGAAGTGCCTTGCAAAGTGCCCGGATTTATTTCTTTAATTTGAAAGACTATGCCAATGCGGAGAAGTATTTTATTCAATTAAAAGGCTTGACCAATCAGCAGGAAAATAAATTGGAAGCCATGCGTGGATTGTTGCGTTGCCAATATCATTTGCAACAGTTTAAGGAGGCTACAGATAATGCCAAAGACTTGCTTGCACAGACTGGTACACAAACAGATGACAAGATGATGGCTAACATGGTTGTGGCAAAAAGCTACCAAGCCGATAACAAACTGGACGATGCAACCACTGCTTACAAAGCTGTTATTGCTTTGGGTAAAAGTGAATATGGCGCAGAATCGCAATATAGGATTGCCGAGATATTGTTTTTGCAAGAGAAGTATGACCTAGTGGAGAAAGCAGCTTTTCAGGTGATAAAAGACAATGGTTCTTATGAATATTGGGTTACAAAGAGCTATATTTTACTAGGTGATTTATACTTTAAGCAGAAGGATTTATTCAATTCAGAAGCCACTTTTAAAAGTGTTTCTGAGAATAGCACCATCACTGATTTAAAACATGAAGCCGCAGATAAACTGGCCAAGGTGATTGAAGAAAAAGATAAGACCAATAAGGTAGAAACTCCACAATAAAGAATACTTATAATGATGCACTATTTTAAAAATATATTGTTGTTTACATTGGTACTGGCTGTGTCGGCAACCACATTGAATGCACAACACCCGCATAAGAAAAAGAAAAAAGCAGCTACAGCCCAAGCAGCAAAAAAGAAACCTGCCCCCACAAAGAGGGGTAGAAGGGGAGCGGGTGCGGTTACAAGGTTCGGAAGTGCTGCTGTGCCATTAGCCTCATCTACGATTGCTCCAGTTAATTTGGCGCCAACAAAAAAGGAGTCTATCAATATTTCTCAACTGACGATAGAAAAGGATACCACTTCTATCGACACAATGAGTACGGCCAAGGAAGTGGTTATCACTTCTTCGTTCAAGCCATCGTTGAGGAATGCTTCCAAGATAAATTTTACTGCCGCTACGCCAGTATTGGATACCACCAAGTTGCAATTGACCTATAATATCCCTTCCCAGAACCTGTTTTTCTCTTATCAGCCCGTGCCAATCAAGCCGTTAGCCTTGGCGGCAGATTCTGCATTTGTTTGGGAGCATCACCAATATATAAAAGCTGGATTTGGCAATTATTCATCCCCTTATCTGGAAGCGGGTGCTTCTTTTGGTGATGGAAAAAGATCAATGATTACTGCCCACGGAAAATATCAATCTGCAAAAGGCAGTCTTCCTTTACAGGAATACAGCAGGACAGGCATTGACCTTCTAGGCATATTTACTACCAAAAAGAACCAGGAGATAACTTCTAAAATCTATTGGAACAATAATAGTGTTTATAGATATGGCTACCAGCCAGATTCGCTAAAAATGAACGCTGATAGTTTGCACAATAAGTTTAATACCATTGGCATTGCGCTAGGTTTTGAAAACAAGGTACAAACTGCCTATGGCATCACCTATCATCCGCAATTGGAGTTTAATACCTTTTTTAATACCAGTGCCTCCAAAGAAATAAACCTATTGATAAAAGCCCCGATAAGCAAGGCTTTTGGCAGGTTGTTTACGCTCGATCTTATCCCTACTGCCGATATTACCCATTACTCTAATAACCAGTTCGAGGATACTGTTTCTCTAAACAATAATATTTACAACTTCAATGCCTCCATTCGGTTTACAACGCCCAACTTTAAGGCGAACATAGGGTTGTTGCCCACTTGGGATAATGGTCAATTTTCTCTATTGCCAAACTTTACGGCAGAAGGAAAACTGGCTGACAAAAAATTAGTGATAGAAGCAGGCTGGATTGGTTATTTCCAAAAGAATACCTACAAAAGCTTGGCGGAGATAAACCCATATATCATTCCTGTCAGCACCTTGTTCAATACAAAAACAACGGAGGAATATGTTGGGATAAAAGGCAGTATCTCCAATCACATTACAGGAAATGCAAAACTTTCTTTTTTAAAGATGGATAATGTTGCCTTGTTTGCCAATGATACTGCCGCTAGAAATAACCAAAACTTCTTGGTGTTGAATGAACCTTCATTACAGGCATTGAGATTGAAGGCAGAGATTATATATGCCACACAAGAAAAGCTGTTTATATTGGCTGGCGTTACTTATACACAGTTTACAAAGCTTAGTGTGAATAATAAGGCTTATGGATTATTGCCATTGGAAATTTACAGTACTTTGCACTGGAAAGTATTGAATGATCTAACCCTTAAAAGCGATCTTTTCTTTTTTGATGGAAGCTATTATCGCAACCCTAAATTGCAAAGCAGTAAGTTGAATCCTGCTTTCGATGCAAATATTGGTGCGGAGTTTCCGGTGATGAAAAAACTAAATGCCTGGATTCAGTTTAATAACTTTTTAAATAACAAATACCAACGTTGGAACCAATACCAAGTTTTAGGTTTCCAATTATTGGCAGGAGTTGTATATTCGTTTAGATAATTATTGTTTATGTACCCATTCTTATATAAATATTTTCTGGTTAATAAAAAGGTCGGCATCCCAGGTCTAGGTTCTTTTTCTTTACAGGAAATACCTGCCAGCCTCGATTTTGTAAAAGGAATGCTACGTGCCCCCCAGTCTAAAATCATCTTTACCAAGAGCGAAGCAGACTTTGTAGATAAAAGTCTTTTTATCTATTTAGGTAGAGAAATGCAAGTGGAAGAGTGGCAGGTGGCAAAGAAATTCCAAGAGTTTACGGCGGCCATCAAGAGCAATTTGGATAGCAGTAAAGCTGTTGAATTACCTGGCATCGGTAAACTCCAAAAGGGGTACGACGATGAATTACTATTCATTGCAGATACAGACGCTACCGTTATTCCCTCTGTTGATATTAAATTGAATAACACCAACGATACAAGGGCAAACCTTGTTGAACTATACAGCACTGGTGAAAACCTGATTCTTACTGAAGAAACAGAAGACGATAAGCTAGAAATGATTATCAAGCACAAAGAAGAGGATTATTGGTGGGTTTATGCCCTTATCCTTGCCTTGATGGGCGTTGGTGCTTTATTATACTATTATATTTAATCTGCTACATTTATTTTAATGGCATCAATAATTACCTATCAGCAATGTCCTTGCTGCAATAGTTCCCAAATA
>JANYEU010000327.1 GCA_025362915.1 Chitinophagaceae bacterium
GAATAACAGAATGATTAGAAGAAAGCTTTTACCACACAGCATACTAAGGTTTAGATGGGTTGTCGCTAATGTATTTTTCGCTTTAGTCTTAACCATAATCTTCGCGTCATTGCGAGGCACGAAGCAACCTTTTGCCAATAAAATAAGGTTGCTTCGTGCCTCGTAATGACGTTCACTGGGTTTGAGATACTTGTTACTAAATAAAGGATAGTTGAATAGGTTAAGTAATGAAAAAACGCTTCTTTCCTTTGTGTTTCTTAGCGAAAGCCTTTGTGTTCCTTGCGGTAAAAATCTATCTTTTTTCATGATTAATCTTTTAGTTTGATGAAGCTTTCGCTATCCATTAAAAACTGTGCATTTGCAGCAAGTGTATCGTTATCCAACAGGCTATTTAATACCTGAACCTTATCTTTATACCGCATTCCCGTACTTATTTTCTTTGCCTTAAAGCCTCCAGTTTGTTTTACAAATACTACATCGCCAATGCCCAAAGTAACAATTGAACTGGCAGGCAGCCACCACGCATCTTTTGAATTGCCCGTAATGATAGCTTTCACTTGGCTACCCACAGGAATATGTTTGGCTGAGTTATCGAAGCTTGCCCTTGCGGTCACCGTCTTTGTATTGCCCCTAAAGAAGGGTTCAATAAAATTAATGGTTGCATCAAATGGTTTGTCGGGTGCAGTTTCGGCAGTAATGGCTACCTTGTTGCCTACTTTAATGAGCGACTGGTCATCGGCATAAATATTTAATAATGCCCACACTTTATCGGGGTTATACACCGTAAAAATGGTTTCCCCTTTTTGCACATACATCCCTTCTTTCAAGGGCAACTCCTCCGTTATTTTCGCAATATCTTTCATGGTTCCGGCACTTTGCGCATTCATGGCACTGCTTCCTGCCTCATGTATATGCCCTGAAACTGTACTGTAAACTGAAATTGTATAAGTGGGCTTTCTCGTTTTTACAACGTCTTCTACCTGCCTTGCATCCATTCCTAATAGTGATAATTTTTCTTTTGCCGACTCAATAAGAGAACTGTTAGCGGGGTCATTTTCCAATAAAAACAATAGGTTCTGTTGTGCCGTAACCAATTCTGGACTATAGATTTCCATAATCTTCTGCCCCTTTTGTATTGCCTGAAAGCGGTAATGCACATATAGTTTATCAATTCGCCCACTTACCCTTGCCGAAATGGTTTCCACTTCCCTCGAGTTGTAAGCTACCACGCCCAGTGCTGCAATAGCTATTTTTTCCTCGCCCCTTTGCGGGGTTACAACCGGAATGGAGGAAACAACAAACCTATTGGTTGCCTTCAGTAAAGTGTTCAGGTCAATATCCACTTTTGCTTCTTCATTCACCACCTTTTTCACCAAGTGCATCCCACAGATAGGGCAATTGCCCGGCGCATCCCTCATTATTTGTGGGTGCATGGAACAGGTATAATAGGATGCCTGCACATTAGTGGGCGGCTCTTGCTGATTGCTTTTCTTTTCCTTGCAGGCTACCATTAGTAGCATGATGGCAAGAAAAGAACCGAGCATTGTTTTATAAATAATATTTTTCATATTGATGATTAAATGATTGATTTCAGGATGTAAATATTGTTGTTAGAAAAAGATTGATGTGTAAGCATAAAAAAGATTTTGTATGATTAATGAATGCCTCCAAAACAGAAAATAACATTGACTGTCTAGCCGAATTTCAGCACCAAAACAATTTATTTCGGAGGCAAAACAATTCATTACTGCACCGAAATAATTATTTATCGCGCCAAAACAATTTATTACTGCGCAGAAATAATTATTTATCGCGCCAAAACAATTTATTTCGGAGGCAAAACAATTCATTGCTGCACCGAAATAATTATTTACTGCACCGAAATATCAAATTACCACGTGATAAAATGGATTTACCACGCAACAAATTGAATTTTTATTGCCAAAAAACAACTAAACAAACATGTGAAAGAACTAAACAATACCGATGAAAACTTTAAACAACCGACAAAATGTAGTTGAATGCTGCTTCTACCTTTTTTCCAAAACCTTTTCCAGCGAAACTTGCAATACCAATAACTGCCTCAACTGATCGAGATATTCCAACTGTGTCATATTCAGTGTTTCCCAAGCATCATACAGCATAAAAAGTTCTTCGGTATTTTGCTCATACGCCAATTGTGTTGACGTATAATTACGTTGCAATGCAGGAATGATATTCTCCTGATAAAGCTTCAGTTGTTTCTTTTTTAGCTCTATTTCGCTTTGCATACCAGCAGCCATACCTGTAGATTCGTTTACAATCATCAACTTTTGTTGCTCCAGCGATTGTGCCTTCCATTTATAACTCTCAATATTTGCCTTATACATTTTGGTGGACCAGTTCATGGGTATCTTCACCATCCCCATCAGCGAGAATTGCCAAGGTTGCTGTGCCCATGCAAACATGTGATCGTACCGAATGCCAAATTCTGGTTTAAACTTTGCTTTCTCCGCTTCCTGTTGTAGGTAGGTGAGTTGTATGTTTTTATCTATCGATTTAATATCACTTCTTGCCGCCAACAGATACGAATTATCAAGGCTTTCCGTTGGGTATTCTTTAATAGCATAGTTGGTATCAATAGAAAACTCAACAGACTTATCAGTATTCATCAACGTGTTCAGCTTTATCTGGTTTTGTTTCCAGTCGTTTGCCAACATCAATTCCATATTTGTCAAGTTGCCCAATGCCGCTTTCGCCTTAAAATAGGCACTTAGTTTCTCCAATCCATTCTTATACCTTATCTCCGCATTTTGAATCATAAAGCCCAACAATTGCTCGTTGTAAGTAACTACCGCCAGCTTCTTTTTGATGATAATACCCTCTATATAGCTCTGTTTTGCATCGGCAAACAACTCATTCAGCGTGGCATTTTTCCTTTCTTTTTCTACGGAAGACATGGCTTCCATATACTTCGATTGCGTTTCCTGCTTTTTCTTATTGGGAAATGTCTGTTGACCTGATACCATAAACATACCCATGCCGGGTTGCCCATCCATCGCTTTCCATCTGTTCACATTGTAAGGCGTTTGATAAAACCCTGCGGCAAACTCAGGATCCATCCAGCTTTTTGCGCCCTTTGCCGCTTCATCCATCGAGCGTATATCGGCATCATACATCTTCATCGCAGGATGATTGGTCTGAATGGCAGTCAAAATTTCATCCAACGAAAGATGCTTCTGTGCATTCCCTTTTGATAGCAGTAACATCCCGCCGATTGTCAGTATCAATAATATTTTTTTCATTGCTTTTGTTTTAGATTGGTATAAGTGCAAGACTCATAACTCATCATTCATCACTCATAACTATTTAGTGTTTCGCTTCCAGTATATCTATCTTACCATGTTTTCTCAGCTCGTATTCCTTGCTCATCAAAAAGATGATGGGCGTTACCAACAATATATGAATGGAGGAAGTAAATACGCCGCCAATCATGGGGAGCACTATTGGTTTCATCACATCGCTACCTACGCCTGTACTCCACAAGATGGGTATTAGCCCAAATAAGGAAACACAAACGGTCATTAACTTAGGGCGTAACCTTTTGGTAGCACCAGCTATTACGTATGTTTTAAGGTCTTCGTTAGTAATGGTTTTACTTGAATTGCCTTTTAGTGCAATTAGTTTTTGCATGGCATCATTCAGATAAATCACCATGACTATACCCGTTTCCACCGCCAAACCAAACAGGGCAATGAACCCAATGATGACCGCAACAGACAGGTTTACATGCCAGCAATAAACCATATAAGCACCTCCAATGAGCGCAAAAGGAATGGTAACCATACTTAGGAAGGCTTCCCTTGCGGAGTTGAAAGCGAAATACATGCACAGGAAAATGATGCAAAGCACAATGGGCAACACCAACTTTAAGGTCTTCTCGCTGCGAATTAGGTTTTCATACTGCCCACTCCATTCCAAAAAATAACCTTTAGGCATCTTCGCCACCATCTTATCCAGTTTCTCTTGTGCCTCAGCCACCGTACTACCCAAATCCCGTTCCCTTACATTAAATAGGACCGTGCCTCTTAGTAAAGCATTTTCTGAATTAATCATCGGTGGGCCTTCAGATATTTTAACATCGGCAACAGATTCTAATGGTATAGGGCCGAAGTTCATGGTTTGTACCTGCAACCTTTTAATCTGTTGAATACTACTTCTAAAGTCTTGTCCAAAGCGTGCATTTACAGAAAACCTTTGTCTTCCTTCAATGGTGGTGGTTAGTTTCATGCCTCCCAATGCACTTTCCACAACTGTATTCACATCATCAATGCTCAAACCATAGCGACCTATTTCATCCCGCTTAATCACTACATCTATGTATTTTCCTCCGGTAATGGGTTCTACGT
>JANYEU010000344.1 GCA_025362915.1 Chitinophagaceae bacterium
AAGGCTACATTTTCGGCAGCAGAGAGGCGGGGTAATAGATTGAACTGTTGAAAAACAAAACCTATCTCAATATTCCGCACTTCGGCCAGATCATCATCAAGCATCTTGCTCACATCCTTGCCATTGAGTATATAACTGCCTCCCGTGGGTGAATCGAGGCAACCAAGTATGTTCATCAAGGTACTCTTGCCGCTACCGCTCGGTCCCATCAATGCAACATATTCGTTCTTAAGGATATTCAGCGAAATACCTTTCAACACAGGAACTGCTTGCGAACCCATGTAATATGCCTTTTCTATGCCTTCTAAACGAATGATTGTTTCCATAATTTTTTAGTTAATAGTTGAAAGTCGATAGTCATAAGATAAAAGTCATATTATCGTTTATGGTTAGTCGTAAAATAAGATTTTCATTTAGTAGGTATGATTGCCCAATCAAAACCTATCCACTTTCGACTTTCAACTTTCGACTTGTAGTTATACCTAACAGCCAATCACTTCTTAATTACAGTAGGCACCTTGAAAAACTGACTGTCCTTTATCGGCGCATTAAGCAAGGCTTCTTCTCTAGATATACTTCCTTGCACCACATCATCACGCAGTGCATTTACAGCATCTCCCATGTGCAAGATAGGTTCTACACCCGTGGTATCCAACTCATTTAGCTTATCTACAAACGAAACCATGTTTTGCAAATCGGCGGCATAAGCCTTCGTTTCTTCTTCCGTAAAATACAATCTGGATAGGTGTGCTAACTTTTCTACTAATGCTGGTGTTACTTCCATAAGAAACAAAAATAAAAGAAGATACCGAACTAGCAGGATTATTTGTTTTTTTAAAGGTATCCTATCGCATTTTTTGTCAAATATTTCGTTATAAAAGGACTCCGTGAAAAGAAAAGAAAACACAAATTAAATATTCTTTATAAATTTGATTGAGTTAAAGCAATACTTGGTTGTCTTTTACGTTTTATATAATTTAAGACTCTACACTTCCATTATGGTACAAAATACATTAGGTCCACTCAAGGTACTGCTTGCAGAAGACAATGAGATTAATAAGTTGATAGCTAAAACAATGCTTAACCGTTGGGGATTTACCACCACAATGGCAAAAGATGGAGAAGAGGCTGTGGCGGAAGTACAGAACAATGATTTTGATTTTGTACTCATGGACATTCACATGCCCAACAAAGATGGCATCACGGCAACCCGTGACATAAGGCAGATGAGCAACCCAGAAAAGAACTCCCTACCAATTATAGCACTCACTGCAAACACGCAATTGGGTGTAAACGATAAATACATAGAGCTTGGAATGGATGGCTATTTAAGCAAACCCTTCAAGGAGGATGAACTATATAACCTGATTTCGCTTGTGTTGGAAAAAAGAAAAAAAGCATTATGAGTACTTCAGAAGAACGCCTGTACGATTTGTCATTACTAGAAGAAATGGCTATGGGAGATGAATCGTTCATGAAAGAAATAGCCGAAACTTTTATATCTTCTGTGCCTCCTGTGGTTGAGGCGATGGTGGAGTATTGCAAAAAGGAAGAATGGCAAAAAATGGGTGGCGAAGCGCATCACCTGAAAAGCAATATTGATACCCTACAAATTTTCAGTATAAAAGAGGAGATTAGGGCGATAGAATTAAATGGAAAACATGGGCTGGATTTGGATATCACCCCTGCATTGGTAGACAAGGTAAAAATTGTTGTAGACAAAGTGATAGAACAGATAAGGCAGCAATATGGGCTTTAGAATACAAGTGTAAAGTAAAAAGTCGAGAGTCGAGAGTCAAAAGTAATAAGTCGAAAATAAAAAGTAAAGAGGCGGTAGAGAAGTTTCATCTTCTATATAGCCTCTTTACTTTTAATCTATATGTTCAAGCTGTTTACTATCGCCTCTCAACTTTTGACTATCGACTAATAAGTTTCTTATAAATCAAACCCGCCCCCTCATTACCATATTCCTTATTCCGCAGTTTTTTCACCCATCGGATACCGTAAATACTATTCGTCAAAAATAATTCATCTGCTTCTAAAAGGTCTTCTACAGTTAGTGTTGTTTCTTGTGTTTCTATTCCAATGGCAGGTAGTTTTTCCAGCAGATTCCTTCGCATTATACCATTAATGCCCCCTTCGGTAAGGCTTGGCGTTTTTGCAATTCCATCCTTCAATATAAATACATTGGCAATGGTGGCATCGGCCACTCGATCATAAGAATTCAGTAAGATGGCATCATTAAGCTGTTGTTGTTTTACCCACAATGCTGCCATTGCATAGCCCAAATAGTTATTGCTTTTTATGGCAGAAAAAACATCATAATGTTTTATAGCCCCTTTAAATATGTCTATTATCAATCCATTTTCGTTCAATTTATTATTCGTAGGATTCAATTCCCAAGTCTGAATTAAATAATTGGGGAAATGGTTTTGAGGGGCATACAAGCCGCCATCGCCACGGTAAATCATCAGTCTTACCCTTGCTAATTTACCTTGGTAATTCTTTTTGGCAAGTGCCAGCACTTGTTCAAGTAAATAATTGGGCGTAAAATAATTAGGTAAATCAAATTGCAACAAAGAAAGGGAAGCGAACAATCTTTCAAAATGATAGTTGGAAAACAACAGCTCCCCATCAATAATTTTCATGGTTTCAAAGCAGCCATCACCATACCTGAACGAACGGTTATTTACCGAAATAGCGGCTGTGCTTTCTTTTATAATCTTGCCATTTTGATTAACATAAATAGTGTCTTGCATAGTAGCCATTAAATTATTTTATGTTGCATATACCTTTTTTGAGGTGCAGCGGTTCAATGGGCAAAAGTAGCATCAAATTGCAAGCAGGTATTCTTACAATCATTGTTTAAGCCATTATTCCTTGTAGATATTGCTCAAACAACAGCAAAATGGATATAAATCCTACAGGAATCGACCTAAAAAAGTTTTTTATGCCCGGAATTTCAGTAGCACAGTATAAAAAAAGTTTTTTATGCTCGGAATTTCACCAGCATGGCATAAAAACAATCTTTTATGCCCGGAATTTCAGTAGCATGGCATAAAAACATTTTTTTATGCTCGGAATTTCAACAGCATAAGATAAATACATTTTTATGACTGATAAATTTCTAGTGGCAATCCACTATTTGATTGCAGACTTCTTGAATGTAAGAAAAGTCATTGTCGAGGTACAATGCAACCTTATTATTGTGAAAGAAGATTTATAAATGATCATTAAATGTATCTCATGGAATTATTTATACCTACTTTAACGATAGATTTGTGAAGATGAAAATGGATTAACAAAAATGTTTAACCTAGTATTAGAAACTAATTGCCTAAATTTATAAAAATTGACGAATGACTGACTTGCAAAGGGCGAAATTATCGAGGAATGCCACCGTAGTGAAATTTTTGGAAAATAACAAAGAGGTATTTGAAGAGGATGCAGAATTGAAACATTTCTATAATAAACTAATGTCAGATCATGCACAATCCATGGTATCTGCCGAAGATGTAGACGGAGATGATACTGCATTTAGCACAATTAAACTGGAAGCTAAAAAGGATGTTTGCGAAATGGCAAGATTACTTTGTTCTGTTGCCAAAGCCGCTTTTTTTTCGTGGGGGGATAAGGATTTATGTAAAAAAACTAAAGTTGGTTACCTGCACTTCTTTCGTAGTAACGATTTTTATACAGAGGAACGAATAAAAGACCTCCATAAATTATTGAGTAATCATATTAAAAGTTTATCTCCAGAACATATTACTGAAGAGCAGTTGGATGAGTTTAGGCACAAGATAAAAGTTTTTGTAGAAACAACTGGTTCCTCTTCTGTAAATGACCGTCCGCCATTGGACGTTACTACAAGATTGAAGTTGGATTTGAAAGTGATTGAAGTGGATATTCACTATATATTCTCTCGCGCAGTGAAATACAAAAAAAACCATGAAGCTTTTTATCAAGGATTAATGAACTGCAACACCATTCCGGAAAAGGAAGAAGAAGTTGATACCGTTGTAGAGTTTTTAATAACTGATTCTGATAATAAGAAAACCTTACAGGATGTTGAAGCCAGACTGTCAAAGTCTTCAGAAAAATTGACGAGTAATCAAGAGGGTAAAATAATATATGCCCATACCAAGGCGGGTAGGGGAGTAGCCACCTTTTTACTTGCAGGATATAAGGAATGTGTAAGTATTGTAAAAATAAAAGCGGGTATGATAAATCGGTTTGCTGTATCGCTAGAGGCTGGATAGATTAATAGGTAGTGTTTCTATGTCATAAAACAAAAAAAGGAGAATATACATTCTCCTTTTTTTGTTTCCAATATTGTTATGTAAACTTTACTAAAGCTTACTGATCAATTCATTTGCCGCACGTACCGAATCATCATTTTGAGCGGCTTTTGCCAATTCTATACACTTCAATGCACTAGCTTTTGCGCTTACCTTATCGCCCAATTCTTTTTCTATCTTGGCCTTTAGTAAGTAGGTATTAAAAGCGGGTTTGCCTACATTAACTGCCTTGGTTACATATTGCAAGGCAATTGGATAGTTCTTTGCAAACTCATAATAATAGGTAGCAATGGCTCCATAAGAAGGCTTGTCGCTCCTTTCGCTTTTATCAACATCTGCCTTCATCCTGTCTTTTATGTTGGTACTAATGGGCAAACTTACCTGTGTATTTCCCCAAGTTAATTGTAGTTCGCAGGTCTCGTAAGTAATGTTGACAAACTGCATGGTAAATAGTTCTGCCTCTTCTTTCGCTTTGGTAATGGGTACAATAATGCGTACCAAATCATTTTCTTGCTTGTACAATGGAGGTTGATTTACCGTAGTATCTTTTGTAATGATCAGTGTAAAATCTCTCTTGCCAGGAATGCTTAACAAACCATATTTGCCCGGTTTTAAAGTGACATTATTGATGGTTACATCATCGCTAAAGGTAATGGTGGTTGCGCCATTGGCTCCTGTACGCCAAATGGCATTGATGGGGGCAAGCTCGCTCTGGTCTTTAAAAACAACACGTTTTTTTAATGATGGGCGACTATAACTCAACTCCATAAAACCCAAACTGAAGTTCTGTTTGATTGTTTGTGTTGGGCTAGGCTGCGGCATCTTTACCGATTGGGAAAACCCTGCAAAAGCCACGGATGTGATTAGAATTAATAATAACTTTTTCATAATTTCTTTATTTATGCAAACGTACTGTTTCATCGTTGTAGAAACTGTTATTTTTTTGATGAAGGATAAATGCATTATGCAAGATGCTTGCCTAATTAAAACCTAATGCTTCTTACTCTCCTAACGCCCATTTTATACCACCAACTAAATGATGTAGAAAGTCTTTATCGGAATAACAAGCATCCGTATGCCCCAATGCTGTCTGAAAAACCCTTCCTTTTTTGTAGTTTCTGCACCATGCAATAGGATGTACAGCACCCATTGTGCCACCAGTGTACGAACTTTCATCTACCGAAAGCAATACATGCACATCTGCCGAAACCGGCATGGTAAAGTTGTATATCTCATCAAAATGTAACCATTCTTTGGGTAGTAAATTGGTAGCCAAATGTGTGCTATCGTTCACTACAAATCGGGCTTGCTGTTGTTTTGGGTGGTTCTTAAATTTTGCGCCAACTAAGTTCATGTACCAATCCCAGTTTTGCTCGCAGTCTGCTCCGGTATGTATTGTAACCAAAGCCCCGCCCTTTTCTATGTATTTCCTGAATGCCTTTTCTTGTTCAGTGCCCAATACTTTGCCTGTGGTATATAGGAATAGTATGGCTTTGTATTGCTTAAGTGTCTTGTATTTACTAAAGAGTAGCGAGTCTTCGGTAAATGTAAGTGTCCAGTTATTCTCCTTTGCCAATGCCGTTAATGCCGCCGATGCTATCGGAATTGTCTTGTGCCTGAAACCATTTGTTTTAGAAAAGACGAGTATTTTTATTGGTTTCGCTTCGCTAGAAGTAGAGAAACAAAGCATCATTGTAACCAAAGCACCGATGAAGAGCCTTTGAAAAAATGGGCGGCGTAGATAAATAAATAAACTCTTTAGTTTGGGAAGCAACTGTATATTAATCATCATTATGTTGTTTGTAGATGGGTGTAACATTACGATAGAATATTTAAAAGTAAAAAGGTTTATTTCAAATCATTTTATCATTCTTCTGCCATTTATCAACTACTTTAAGTTTATTTGTACCAATGCGGTACACGGCAAATAAGCACACTTGTCATTTTACTGACCTCAAGGACTTGCTTGCAAGGGCAATACCCTTACTGCTCAAGACTTTTTCTTTACTTTCACGCAAATAATTTATTAATTTCTAATGTTGAATGTACTGTGGCTTTCTAGTTGGTATCCTAATAAATATGATCTTTATTGTGGAGACTTTATTCAACGTCATGCACTGGCTGTTGCCCCATTTTGTAATCTAAGGGTGATAATGATTCAATTCGTGCCAATTAACTGGCAAGTACCATTGGCAGTTACTGAACACATTACAGATCATTCATTTACAGAAACCATTATTTACTTAAAAAAATCTTCTCTCCCTTCTCCATTCAATAAAATAGTTAATCAATGGAACTATATGAAGGTGTTTAAGAAACATGTGAATGAATATCTCAAAGAAATAACGCCCGATATAGTACACGTTCATGTGCCAGTGAAAGCTGGTATTATTGGCTTATGGCTAAAAAGAAAACTAGGAATACCATTGGTACTTACTGAACATTGTGGCATATATAATGACCTTGTACCTGATAAGTTTCTTGACCGCGGTATCTGGTTTAAGAATCTGGTTAAGCGTGTGATGAAGAATGCCGATGTCTTTTTGCCTGTGAGCAAGTATTTGGGAGATTGCATTAACGAGCTAGTAGTTAAAAGATCTTTTACAGTAATAAATAATGTTGCGAATACCCAGTTGTTTTACTACAACCCTGCCCAGAACACACCCATGTTCTGGTTTGTACATGTATCTATGATGTATTATCATAAGAACCCAAAAGGATTATTAAAGGGGTTTGCGGAGGCTGCCAAGTTAAATAACAATATCAGGCTAAGGATGATTGGAGATGCCAGTGATGAATTGATTGCCTATACAGATGAACTTGGTATTAGCAATTATGTTGTTTATACCGGCATTTTGTCACAAGAAAATGTAGCCCAACTTATGCAAGAAAGCGATGCATTCCTCTTATTTAGTTTCTCAGAGAATATGCCTTGTGTAGTAGCAGAAGCATTGTGCTGCGGCATGCCCGTAATTTCTACCAACGTAGGAGGAATTTCCGAATCAATAGATGAAAGCAATGGGATAATGATACCCTCAAATGATACCAAGCAATTGGCATTACAAATAGAGGCAATGGTAAACAACTATAAGCATTATGATAGGAAGAAGATTTCTGAAGAAGCAATTGCAAGGTATAATTATCAAACCATTGGCAAACAGATAATAGAAGTGTACGAATCTATTGTGAAGTAATCTTAAAAGCCGGGCTTGTTCTTCCTGCTGGTTAATATGCCAAAAACCCATCGCCAGTCATTCTTTGAAAAAGCAAACATATCTTTTGTTTCTAAAGGGGTTATCTTATTAAAATGCCATAAAGAATATGCAAGGTTAGCTACATAAGATAGTGTACTAACGGCTGCCGCAGCATTGATGCCATATAGAGGTACCAGAAACCAATCGCACACCAATGTTATTATCAGTCCAATTAAAGCACCTTCCATATTAATGCGGGGTTTTCCCTTTCCAGAGAAGAATGCGGATAGCAGGGCTAAGGCAGATAAGGAAAATAGACCAGGAATTATGATTTGCATTGGCATAAACATACTGTTGAATGTGTTGCCAAAAGCAAAGGGGAATAGCCACCTACCTATTATAATCAATATAATCAGGAGAACGCCGAATACTTGTAGAAACAATCGAAATAAAATAATAATAGAGTCCCGGACATATTCCTGATGTCCCCCACTTGCAATTTGTGGGTATATGGCACTTGCCAATATTTGAGGGATTATCAGCAACATCTGCCCCAGTTTTGCCGCCTGTATATAATTGCCTAAATCGCTTTGACTACAAAACTTATTTACAAACAGATAATCTACCCTGTACAAGGCATTAAAGGCTAGATTGCCAACAAGCGTAATGGTAGAATAACGGACTAATAAATTAAAATCAGTCTTGGATGGCAGCCTAAAATTGTCTTCTTTTTTATGGCTGATAAAAAACAAGACGGTTAACACTACCCCCTGTAGTGGATAAAATAAGAAATATATGGTAACTAAGGTATTATTGTGTAGGTGATAGATTTGTCCCACAACAAAAAAAACAAGCAGTAATATATTGCTACCTCCCAATAATATATTGGGTATGAAGAAGTTCTTTTTAGAGTAGAAAAGAACGGTGAAGTAGTTGGTAAGCATGACCCCCATAATAAAAGTAGAGGCATTGTACGTAAGACGGAGGGCAGTTATGCCATGTAAATAAGTAATTGACCTAAGGTAGAAAAAGGTGACAGGTGCCAATAGCATCACTGATACCATTGCCCAAACAGTGCCCAAGAGGGCAAGGGAGTTATAGGGTATCTTATTAGAAGAAGCAAAGTAAGTAAACCCGCTTTCTAAATTAAAAGAAACAATAAGTAGTATAAAGTTAAAAACTATTGTAGAGAAATATAGCCCACCGCTACCATCTGCCCTCAGTATTCTGCTTATTGCTATATTAAGTAATAATACTGTGAAAAAGTAAAAGCCCCGCCATAGTAAACTTTGTTGCAGCAATTTGTTGAAAGACATAATGTCGAGCTTTTGAATGCTGCTAAAATAGTGTTTTGTAAGTAGCCAAAATCCAAAGAGATTATTTTGAGTGGCAACCAATTATTCCATCAAGGATTTCTTTTTGTGGAAAGCATCAGATTATACGCTGATAAAAGATATTCTCAAGAAACAATTAGGGAATAACCAAAATGTTAATGAATCCATTCCTGATGGCTTATTGGCTACATTTCCTTATTTGATTGGTAGGAAATTTTTTTCAATATATGTCATACGTCATGACGATATGGGTTCAAAAAGTACTTTTTATGTCATCAACGAACTCGTATGAGACCAAAACAGTTGCTTTAGTGTCATACGAGTTCTCAATAGGTTATAAAACAGTTGTTTTTATATCATACGAGTTCGCAAGATGACATAAAACAGTTGTTTTGATGTCGTACGAGTTCACAAGATGGCCTAAAACAGTTGTTTTAGTGTCATACGAGTTCGTTAGGGCTTATAAAACAACTGTTTTAATAAGTATTTTGATATTCGTGACTTCAAAATAGTTTTTTGAAACCATCTCAACGTGTTGATAGGGCATGAATAAGTAAAATAATAAGATAATGAAACCCTTTATAGCATTGGATTGTGTTGATTAATCTTATGTAATGTGATGGCATGATATGACTTGCTGATGAAGAATCTTTCAGTCATTGTAGGGTACGAAGCAATCTAATCTTGTATTTAAAAGTAAGACTTCCTGCCAATATAGGTTCTCCATAAGGTAGTTTGTTGGGGAAGAGAAAGCCATTAAAGAGCCTTTAGAGGGTGTATAAATGATTTTCGCAGGTATGAAACCCTATAAGGGCTTTGAGCCCTTATAGGGTTAGCTATGGAATGTCTCGTCCTAAAAAAAGTTTACATGTTTGTTATATAATCCTGTAATAAGTTTACAGT
>JANYEU010000346.1 GCA_025362915.1 Chitinophagaceae bacterium
CTTCGAAAGGTTGTTCACCCTCTGTTTTTGGAGGTGATTGTAAATAATGTGTATAGTTTGATTCCCGCCGATGTTGGTGTTCTTTAACAACATCTATAAGCAGAACCTATATATTTGTAAAAGAACTCTTTAATTAAACATTCTATTGATTTATGTTGGTGAAGAACACTAACATCGGCAGAAACGATGTTTTATTACTGGACTGTTTTTAAGCATGTTTGATGATATGATACGAGCAGTATGAAGTGAGAACTTCACGTACGGTTCTGTGAGAGACTTGGGCTGAAATGCCCTTGCCTACTCGTCTGTTCAGCGAAGCTGGTCACTAGTGCTTACTAGTCGAACCAGTTTGTAACTGGAATTCGCTAAGATAAATTGTTATATAATAAACACTTACTTTGGATTACCAAAAATTGGTACTTTTGATTTAAATAAAAGTAAGATGGGAAGAAATACATCGGTTTCATTAGGGAATTATTTTGAGGATTTTGTGGATAACAGAATCAATGAGGGTAGATATAAAAATGCCAGTGAGGTAATTCGGGCCGGATTGCGTTTGTTGGAAGAAGAAGAAAACAAGATAAAAGTGTTGAGAAGCGCCATAAAGGAAGGGATAGATAGTGGAATGGTGCAGAATTTTAACCCTAAAAGCCATCTTGAACAGTTGAAAGCCAATAAGAAAGCTAATGGTTAAATACGTTTTAACCAATAAGGCAATAGAGGATTTATCTAATATTTGGAATTATACTTATGACAACTGGTCTGAAAAGCAAGCTGACAAGTATTATGAACTATTGATTTTAGCTTGTGAGGCAATATCAACGAATCCTTAAAAAGGAAAGAATTATACTGCGATAGATAATAACATATTTGGTTATAATGCTAGTTATCACATAATATTTTATAGAATAGTTGAGCATAATAAGATTGAGATAGTAAGAATTTTACATGGAAGCATGGATTTGAAAAATAGAATGCAGGATGAATAAATCTTCTCAATGGTTCATGTCTTTAGTGTGTTTCGTAACATACTACTAATCACGGAAGAAGATAAGCTTCTAAATATGACCTTTAATTTGTGAAACATAGTTCATAACTACTACTAATGACAATTGCAATTAAAAATGTTTGTTTTGGGGAAAATGTAACCATAGTGGAACCCGTGAATCTGTATGGCTGTACAATAGGAAGCGATAGTTTTATTGGGCCATTTACCGAGATCCAAAAGGATGTGGTGATAGGCGAACGCTGCAAGGTGCAGTCGCACAGCTTTATTTGCGAGCTGGTAACCATTGGCAATGACTGTTTTATTGGTCATGGGGTGATGTTTGTAAACGACCTGTTTAGCGAAGGCGGCCCTGCAATGGGCAAGAAAGAATTATGGAAGGAAACGACTATTGGCAACCACGTATCCATTGGTAGTAATGCCACCATATTGCCGGTAAGCATTTGCGACAATGTGGTAATTGGTGCAGGTGCTGTGGTAACTAAAAACATTACCAAGCCGGGTGTTTATGCGGGTAATCCTGCAAAGTTTTTACGGGGGATATAATTTAAAAATGCCACTTCTACACAACGCTTTCCGATAATGTGCATATAAATAATTTGCTAAATAGTTTTCAACGTATGGTTGTTTTGTAAAAAAAGGGTTTTTAAAAGCTTATTTTTGATTAATCACAAATACTAGTTACCATGAAATTAATTACAAGTGTACTTTGCCTATCTGTTTTGATGATGTCGGTAAGCTGCAAGAACGAACCAAAAAAAGAAGAGGTAAAAGTGGTGGAAGCACCAAAGCCTGTTCCGGGTACTCCCATAAAGTTTGATAGCAGCAAGCGATATATATACCTTACCTGGGATGATTCTCCGCAACCTCCGGGAACAAGGGTTTGTATGAACTTATTCCGTAAGGAAGGCGTAAAAGCAACTTTCTTTTCGGTAGGAATGCACGCATTCGACTTTAGCCGTAAAAGACTTGTAGATGAAATCCGTAACAGTTATCCTCAGTTCTTGTTGGCAAACCATAGCTATACGCATGGGTTTCAAGATAAATACAAAAGTTTTTATAACATGCCAGATAGTGCCATTAAAGACTTTTTGAAAAATGAACAAGAACTTAAGGTGCCGGTGAAGATAATAAGACTTCCAGGCTGTAATTCTTGGGTGTTGGATGGAGAAATGAAAGGGCAACCTTCTACAAAAAAGGTTTATGAAAAACTGGATGGTTTGGGATATAGCGTAATTGGTTGGGATGTGGAATGGCGCTTCCTACACGGTAATACACCTGTGCAAAGTGCTACAGAGATGGCAAAAGAAGTGAATGAAAAGTTTGAAGACCAACTTACTGTTGCACCTAATGCGATAGTGATATTGGCACACGACCGTATGTTTGCCAAGCCACAATATGCAGACTCGTTGACACGTTTTATCACCATCCTAAAGAGCGATCCTAGGAATGTGTTTGAAACTATTGACCACTATCCGTTAATTAAATATGCAGTAAAGGACACAATTAATAAGAAGTAAAAGAAATGATACGTTGTACGTTATATGTAAATGGAAGTGAACTGAAGCTTTTAACTGGAAACACAATTCATGAGTCATGTATAATACGTTGCTTACTAATCTTGAGGATGGCATTTTTACCATAACCATCAATCGCCCCGAAAAGCTGAATGCACTGAATAAGGAGGTCATGACAGAGTTGAACAGCGCACTTGATGAAGTGGCTGACAATAAAGACATACAATCAGCCATTATTACAGGCAGTGGCAGTAAGGCTTTTGTGGCTGGTGCGGATATAAGTGAGTTTAAAGGGTTGAGTTCTGCCGAAGGAAAAGCGATGGCGAAGTATGGGCAGGATACTTTTTTTAGAATTGAGAATAGTAGTAAACCAATCGTTGCCTGTGTAAATGGTTTTGCCTTGGGCGGTGGCTGCGAACTGGCAATGAGTTGTCATTTTAGGATAGCTTCTGATAATGCAAAGTTTTCACAGCCAGAAGTAAACCTAGGAATAATTCCCGGCTATGGGGGCACACAAAGATTGGTTCAATTGATAGGAAAAGGGCGTGCCTTGGAATTGATAATGACCGGAAATATGGTAGATGCAGCGACTGCAATGCAGTATGGGCTTGTAAACCATGTAGTTTCTCAAGATGTATTAATAGATACTGCGACAACCCTGTTGAAAATAATAAATGCAAAATCATCCTCTGCAATAGCTGCCTCCATTACCGCTGCCAATGCTGCCTATAGCCATAATCAAAACGGGTATGAGGTGGAATTGGAAGTCTTCGGAAACTGTTTCGGTACACCGGATATGAACGAAGGTGTAAATGCTTTTCTAGAAAAAAGAAAGCCTATTTTTAGGTAGATAAGAAGTAATAAGTAATAGGTAACAAGTAAGAAGTTTTTTACTTACAACCTATTGCTTACCACTTATAACATTTATTCTTGATTACGATATATGAAAAATTAGGGTCACGAAACAGACAGTTTTGTGAAAGTAAAAACCTTTGCACTAAGTTTGTATCTAAATTACGCAGATAAACAAAAAAGACATGTTGAAATTTCCCATTTATTTAGACAATAATGCAACAACACCAATGGATCCAAGGGTGCTGGAGGCAATGATTCCTTACTTTACAGAACATTTTGGGAATGCGGCAAGTCGTAACCACCCTTTTGGTTGGGAAGCAGAAGAAGCAGTTGATTATGCTCGTGAGCAAGTGGCCGCATTGATAGGTGCTGACCCGAAAGAAATCATTTTTACCAGTGGTGCAACAGAGGGTGATAACTTGGCTATCAAGGGAGTATATGAAATGTATGCCAGTAAAGGAAATCATATCATTACCGCTACCACAGAACACAAGGCTGTATTGGATACTTGCAAGCACATAGAAAAATTAGGTGGAGAAGTAACTTATCTGGAAGTAAAAGAAGATGGATTAGTAGATTTGACTGAATTAGAAGCGGCAATAAGACCAACTACTATCTTGGTTGCCATCATGTATGCAAATAATGAAATAGGCGTTGTTCAACCCATAAAAGAAATATCTGCCATTGCTAAAAAGCACGGTGTATTGTTCTTTACTGATGCGGTGCAAGCTGTAGGAAAGATTCCAGTAAATGTAATTAACGATGGTATTGATATAATGGCTTTTACTGCGCACAAAATGTACGGCCCAAAAGGAATTGGTGCCTTGTATGTTCGTCGTAAGAATCCACGTGTAAAGGTTACTGCCCAAATGGACGGTGGCGGACACGAAAGAGGAATGCGTAGCGGTACATTGAATGTTCCAGGTATTGTAGGTTTTGGTAAGGCTTGTGAATTGTCTCGGTTAGAAATGGCTGATGATGCTGTACGATTGAGTAAGTTGAGAGATAAATTGGAAACTGCCTTATTACAAATAGAAGAATCTTATGTAAATGGTAACCGCGAGCATCGTTTACCGCATGTTGCAAATATTTCTTTCAAACATGTAGAGGGCGAAGGGTTACTTATGGGGTTCAATAAGAATATAGCACTGAGTTCTGGCTCGGCCTGTACTTCTGCTTCTTTGGAACCTAGTTATGTTTTAAAGGCATTGGGTTTGGGCGATGATTTGGCACATAGTTCTTTGCGATTTGGTTTGGGACGTTTCACAACAGAAGAGCAAATTGATTATACAATTGAGCAAATTAGCAATACAGTTCACAAGTTAAGGGACATGAGTCCGCTTTGGGAAATGTATAAAGAAGGAATTGACTTGAACAGTATTGAATGGGCGCACCACTAGGAGAGTAATAGGTATTACGTTATACGTTGGCAAATCATTTTATCACAATTACAATTTAATAAAAAATATCATGGCATATTCAGAAAAAGTAATCGATCATTATAGTAACCCAAAAAATGTGGGTACTCTCGATAAAGGAAGTAAAAGTGTTGGTACTGGCTTGGTAGGTGCTCCAGAATGTGGCGATGTAATGCGCCTTCAAATTCAGGTGGATGATGCAACAGGAGTTATCACAGATGCTAAATTTAAGACATTTGGTTGTGGTTCGGCAATTGCTTCTTCTTCATTAGCAACAGAATGGTTGAAAGGGAAGACTGTTGATCAGGCAATGGCTATTGATAACATGGATTTGGTAGAAGAATTAAATCTTCCTCCAGTAAAAATTCACTGTTCTGTTTTGGCAGAAGATGCAATTAAGGCAGCAATCAACGATTACCGTGTGAAGAATGGCTTGGAAGAGTTGGTTTTTGAAGAAAAAGGAGTTCACTAAAGCTGTTTGAGTTTTATGTTTTGAATTGTAAATTAAAGAACTTATTGTTCTGAATTCAAAATATAGAATTCAAAATATAAAATAGTTTTTTTATGGTAGCAACAGATAATGCAATTTATGTTAGCGATAAGGCAAAAGCAAAGGTTGTAAAACTGATGGAAGATGCCGGCGTTGCTAGTGACTCAAGTTACTTCTTGCGTGTTGGCGTGGTGGGTGGTGGATGTAGCGGATTGAGTTACAAACTGGATTTTGATAACGAGACGAAACCGATGGATCAGGTTTTTGAGGATAATGGGGTAAAGGTGGTAACTGATTTGAAAAGTTTCCTTTACTTAGTTAATACTGAACTAGACTTTAGTGATGGATTGAATGGTAAAGGTTTTCATTTCAATAATCCCAATGCAAGCAGAAGCTGCGGCTGTGGCGATAGTTTTGCCGTTTAATAATATAAGTTTCCTAAAAGAAAAGGTTGAATGCAATACTGCATTCAACCTTTTCTTTTAGGAAACTGTTGTAGGTTGATTGACTCGATAAAACTTAGAATACTATGGTTCAGGTGTATAATTTTCTTGCCTCATGGCAATTGTTTCCAGAAAAATGCGACTTTCAGTTTGGTATAGTTCCTAAAAGTGGGAATTATAAAATAGAAAGTACAAAGAATGGACATGAGTTGAGCATTAGTATCAATTGGGTTTCTATTACTAACGATGCATTTTATACGCAATATGAAGTAAAACCAGACGGTGAACTTCATCCGTTTGATAATCAGGAAATGGCAGATACTATAAAGGCATCCATTATAAATGCCTCTACCATTGCTACTGAATTTATAAAGGAAGATGTTATTATTTTGGAAGTTGTAAATCAAATTTTGGCAAACGGTTACATGAAAGTAACCCAAAAGGGATTGAATGAAAATAAGGAACCATTTGTAAACATAGAAGTGTACCATAAGCAAATGAGTGTGTTGCCTTATGCATCAAGCATAAGTGGTGTGGCTATCAGGCCTACCAAAGAAGGGGTCATCAAACATAAAGCCCTTACCGCAATGGAAGAGCAGACCAATATGCATCTTGACCAGATAAAACAACAGATTGAATTGCTTGCCAGGCAAGCCCAAGAGATCAATAAGCGGAAAGAACTGAGCCTGATGATTTACGAGGCTACATTGAGATTCAAGCCACAGATTGGACAAGTATATCATTTATACGAACAGAAAGACAGTACACATGCGCTGTCGCTAATTGCACCAAAAGAATGGGGTAGGGGCGGTGCGTTTAAACAATTTGTAGCATCAGTGAGACTGTTGGCAGATCATACATGGGTGGAAGTTTAGTATAGAATTGCTAATACATAGGTTTTATTCTTTTCTAAATAATATTGACTTATTACACTAACTTTATATCCTAATTCTTCTAACGTGTTCAGATTTGCTTACTTGCCCCTGTTTATTTTGCTGCTATATATTAGTTGCAAAAAGCGAACTACTGCCAGTGCACCTACGGTTCTTCCTTTTATAACCTATACAATTCCACGAGGAGCGCATTATGCAATTGGATATGATTCTACCCATTTTGAATTCATTCAAGCTAACCATTTACACTTTACTGCCATCTTTGATAGTTCTGCCATCTATAAAACTACAGACGAGAATAATCAGGATGATGTAAATAAACTATATGTGTTTTCCGATAACCAGACATCCCACCATTTATTTAGTGCAAGGGTTGGATGGTCGTGGTATAAAGACTCATTACGACTGTTTGGTTATACATATAATGATAGTATTAGAAGAATTCAGCAACTGGCTGTTGTATCTATTGGTCTGCAAATAGATTGTAATATTGAGATAGATACCTTAAAAAAACTGTACCTTTTTACTATTAATGGACAAACCACCCCTATGCCCAGAATGGTAAAGACCCCATTGATAGTTGGCTATAAACTGTATCCTTATTTTGGTGGGGATGAAGTGGCATCGCATACGATAACAATAAGGGTTAGGGAAGAATTGTAATTGATTATTTAACGAATAAAAAATCCCCAAAGAATGACAATTGACTCTTTGGGGATTTGTATGTTTGAGAATATTCGGTTAACTCCTAAACTTCTTAAATATATTTATCAAAGCATTGGTAGAGCTATCATGACTGGAAACCGGTTCTTTTGCTTCTAGTTCTGGCAAAATCTTATTGGCTAGTTGCTTGCCTAATTCTACACCCCATTGATCGAAGCTGAATATATTCCAGATTACCCCTTGAATGAATATCTTGTGTTCATATAAGGCTATCAAACTTCCCAATGAATAAGGTGTTATTTCTTTTACAAGAATGGAGTTGGTTGGTTTATTACCAGAAAATACTTTAAAAGGTACCAGCTTCTTATTTTCCTCTTCCGATTTACCAGCTTTCATCAATTCTATCTTCACCTCATTCTCACTCTTGCCATTCATCAATGCCTCTGTTTGGGCAAAGAAGTTGGACATCAATTTAAGGTGATGATCGCCAATTGGATTATGACTGATGGCTGGCGCAATAAAGTCGCAAGGGATAACCAATGTGCCTTGGTGTATCAATTGATAAAAGGCATGTTGCCCGTTAGTACCTGGTTCGCCCCAAATAACGGGACCAGTTGCATAGTCTATGCTGTTGCCATTTCTATCAGTGCTTTTACCATTGCTTTCCATGTTCCCTTGTTGGAAATAGGCTGCAAAGCGGTGCATATATTGATCGTAAGGTAAGATGGCTTCGCTTTGTGCACCGAAGAAATTGGTGTACCAAATACCAATCAATGCCATTAACACAGGAATATTCTTATCAAACTTTTCTTTTTGTACATGTACATCAACGGCATAAGCGCCTTTCAGTAATTGTTCAAAATTGTCATATCCTATTGTCAATGCTATCGATAAACCTATCGCACTCCACAAGCTATAACGACCACCTACCCAATCCCAAAACTCGAACATATTTGCTTTGTCAATACCAAATTTGGTAACTGCTTCTTCGTTGGTACTCAAAGCGGCAAAATGCTTGGCAACATGTGCTTCGTTATTTGCAGATTTTAAAAACCATGCCCTTGCCGTCAAGGCATTAGTCATGGTTTCTTGTGTGGTAAATGTTTTAGAGGCTATCAAGAACAAGGTTTCATCGGGTGTTACCTTCTTCAATGTTTCTGCTATATGTGTGCCATCCACATTACTTACAAAATAGGTCTGTATGCCTGGCTGCCAGTAAGGTTTCAATGCTTCAGTAACCATTACCGGACCCAAATCACTACCACCAATGCCAATATTTACAATGTATTTTATGGGTTTGCCTGTATATCCTTTCCAGTTGCCACTATGAATTTTGTTGCAGAAAGTATGCATTTGGTTTTTTACCTTTTGAATCAATGGCATAATGTCTTTTCCATCAACAAGTATGGGTATGTCAGAATAATTTCTTAGGGCAGTGTGCAATACACTACGTTGTTCCGTTTCATTAATCTTAATACCTGCAAACATCTCATGTATTGCTTCTTTTACCTTGCAGTCATCCGCCAGTTGCAATAAAAGCTGAAGCGTTTTTTGATTGATGATGTTTTTGGAATAATCAAAAACCATTTCTTCCAAACAGATAGAGAATTTCTTAAAACGTTCAGGCTCTTGGGCAAATAAATCACGCATGTGTTTGCGGCTCATTTCGTCCTGATAATGTTTTCTTAGCAACATCCATGCTTGCGTATTAGTCGGATTAATTCTTGGTAACATATAAATTAATTATTCTTTTAAACGAATGGCAACCTTTTATTATAGTTTCTCAATGGTTGAGATTATCTTCTGCACCATTTCTTTCGAAACGTCCAAATGTAACACCATTCTTATTTGCTTTGGCGATATAGCCATCAAATTTATTCCTGCTTCCTCCATTTCTTGTGTAAACCCTGCTGCATTAAGCCTTCCTTTTATCTCTGCAATTATAATATTTGTTTCCACGGGCAGTATTTCGCCAACAAAATCTTTTGTAGCCAATGCCTTTGCTATTTGTTTGGTATGCAAGTGATCTTCTGCCAATCGCTCAATATTATTTTCAAGCGCATATATACCAGCAGCAGCTAAAAAGCCTGCCTGTCTCATTCCCCCACCAAATGCTTTTCGTACCCTTCTTGCTTTTTTAATGAAGGTATTTGTTCCCAACAACAGACTACCCACTGGTGTGCCTAATCCTTTACTCAGACAAATAGAAATACTGTCAAAGACATCTCCATATTGTTTTGGGGTCTCTTTTTTTTCTATCAAGGCGTTGAATAATCTAGCGCCATCCAGATGAAAACCCAGCTTGTTTTCATTACAAACTTCCCTTATGGCAATAATATCCGCAAAATCATAACAACTACCTCCGCCTCTATTGGTGGTGTTTTCCAATGCTACCAAACTGGTTGCCGCTTTGTAAGTTTCATCGGCATTGATGCCTTCCAATACCTGTTCGGCAGTAATCCTTCCTCTATTACCATCCAATAATTTTACAGAACAACCACTATTAAAAGCTATTCCGCCGCCTTCATATTGGTATATATGTGCCAGTTTGTCGCAGATCACTTCATCGCCGGGTTGTGTATGTACTTTTATGGCAATCTGGTTTGTCATGGTACCACTTGGGCAAAAAACACCTGCTTCCATCCCAAACATGGCAGCTGCTATTGCTTCCAGTTCATTTACCGTAGGATCTTCTCCAAAAACATCATCGCCCACTTTTGCTTTCATCATTGCTTCCAGCATCGCAGATGTGGGGCGGGTAACTGTATCTGATCGTAAGTCTATCATTTTTATTAAATTGTAAAAGCTTAACCATAAAGAACGCAAGGGTTTTCACAAAGAAACACAAAGTTTATTAGATAGGGTTTAGGTTTAGTAAATCTTTGTGTTATCTTGTAAATCTTTTCTTGGTATTCCTAGTAGTAAGAATAAAGAATACAATCCTTTGGGTTGAAAATGTGACATTTCAGGTAAATAATACACTCTGTCCATACAAATGTTGATTAATTAAGTGGAAAAGCAATGATTGGCAAAGTTTTTTCTAACAAAAAATAGGCTATTCCATCGTTGAGTTGTATTTTCGCCGACTTTTAAAATTTACGTTGTTGGATAATTATCTTTTTACGAGCAACCTAATACACTTAAATAACGTTTAGTTTCTTTCACGTAAGCATAAACACCATATATGAGGCAGCTCAAAATTGCAACACAGATTACCAACAGAGATTCACAGGCCGTAGAAAAGTATCTGCAGGAAATTTCTAAAATTCCGATGATCACTCCCGAAGAGGAAACAACACTGGCGCAGAAAATCAAAATGGGTAATCAAAGAGCCTTGGATAAATTGGTTCAAGCCAATTTAAGATTTGTGGTATCTGTTGCTAAGCAGTACCAACATCAGGGGCTATCTCTTAGCGATCTTATTAACGAGGGAAACCTCGGATTGATCAAGGCGGCACAACGTTTTGATGAAACTAAAGGTTTCAAATTTATCTCTTACGCTGTGTGGTGGATTCGCCAATCCATCCTACAGGCTTTGGCAGAGCAGGGCAGATTAGTCCGCTTGCCACAAAATAAAATTGGCACGTATAACAAAGCTAACAAAGCCTACATGGCTTTTGAACAGGAGCATGAGCGCGAACCTTCTACCGAAGAATTGAGCGACATCTTGGAAATGAGTGAAACTGAAATCAACAACATCTTCCAAAGTAACACCCGTCACACTTCCCTTGATGCACCTGTGCATGAGGCAGAAGATGTAGCCATGGGAGATTTGCTACAAGGAAACGATGATACCGATGAAGATGTAATGAAAGACTCTTTAAGGGATGAAATTCGCCGTGTATTGAAATCATTAAGCCCAAGGGAAGCTGAAATAGTAAACGCTTATTTCGGATTGGATGGTGAAGCTGGGGTAACCATCGAACAGATTGGTTCCAAATACGATCTTACCAAAGAGCGTATCCGTCAAATTAAGGAGCGTGCTATCAAGCGTTTGCAAAAAGCGCGTTATAGCAATGCACTAAAAGCATACTTAGGATAGTAACTAGTTGTTAGTTATTAGTG
>JANYEU010000356.1 GCA_025362915.1 Chitinophagaceae bacterium
ACTGTCATACAAGTATTCTTTTGCTCAAATATACTAAATTAATTAGCACACAAACTGTCGAAGCCTAGTATAAATAGCAACTATCAGCCAATGTATATTATTCTATTCTTTTAATACTCTTTCAAAAGGAATCTATAAGAGATTGTTTGGTGTTTATATACTTCCACCCCATGTTTCTACATCTTTTCTCAACTTTTATATATAAAAATGAAAAAGGGCTACTTGAAGGGTGGGATTATTATACTAAATTGAAATGATAGGTTTTGAAACAGAAGCTAGCATTTGGATTACTAAAACTAAAACAGGCTACCCCGAAGGAAGCAGCCTGTTTATTTAGTTGATATTTAAACTATAAATCTGTAATTGGAACATGTTTAGGAACCAATATCTTCATCATTATCCACGCAGAAAGATAAGCTAAAGCACATACGGTAAACATCATACCATAAGCAACAGAAACATTTGAAGAAATAAAATGTCGTGCTTCCGTCAGCATACTATCATTTATCAGTACACTTTTTAGGTTATCCATTTTTACCTTATCCAAAGGAATAGCATCGGTAGCTTTGATAAGACCTGCTTTTGCAGCTTCCATAACTCCTTTAATGCGGTATTTGTCTTCCAATCCACCAGCAAGTAACTGTACTAATACGCCACCTAAACCACCAGCTGCTGCACCAATGCCGGTAACAGAACCTACTGCTTTCTTGGGGAACATATCGGATACGGTAGTAAACAGATTGGCACTCCAAGCCTGATGGGCGGCACCACCAATGCTAATGATGGCGATAGCAGCTACAATACCAAGACTGGCAGCATATTGTGTACTTAACAAAAATAAGGGAGCAAAAGCAATGATTAATAAAGCCGTCATACGGGCTTTGTAAGTTTGCCAACCCTTATTCATAAAAATCATTGGAATAGAACCTCCGAAGATTGACCCAACAATAGCTACCCCATAAACTATAAAGGTAGAAATCATTACTGTGTGCTTGGTTGTAACAGGATCCATACCTACACAAAATTGTTGTTTGATATAAGTAGGAAGCCAGAATAATAAGAACCACCAAACGCCATCGGTCATGAATTTACCCAATACAAACGCCCATGTTTGCTTGTATGTAAGCATTTTGTACCAAGGCACTTTTTCTTTTACTTCGGTTACCACTTCTACTTCATCGCCACTATGAATATAGTCGTATTCTTCTTGACTAATCTTTCCTTTAGCAAGCATTTCTTTTGGGGTGCCATATAATCTACTCCAAAAGAATAACCATATAAAACCAATAAAACCAGTAATAATAAATGCCATCTGCCAACCGTGGAATATGCCCAAGAAAAGACTATTGCCTTCAGAAGGATTCCATGTAGCTAGAATTACGGGTATTACCAGGGCGCAAATCATTGCGCCAATATTAGAGCCGGAGTTAAATATACCGGTAGCCAATGCACGTTCTTTTTTAGGAAACCATTCTGCTACTGTTTTGATGGAAGCAGGAAAGTTTCCAGCTTCGCCAGCACCAAAAATGGCTCTTGCAACATTGTGAGCCCACAAACCAATACCCATAAAGGCACTGGAAATACCTGCAACAGACCATAGGATAAGCGAAGCTGCAAGCCCTTTTTTTGTGCCAATCTTATCAATAATAAAACCTGCAAACATGGTAAAGCCTGCATAGAAGCCAGTGAAAATAGCAGTAAGGTAAGAGAAATCTGTAGAAGACCATCCAAAGCCATTAGGCTGTGCCGTACAGAAATAATCTTTTAAATAGCCAATTACATTTCTATCCATGTAATTAATCGTAGTAGAAAATAATAAAAGGGCAACAATTGTCCACCTATATTTTCCTATTTGTTCTTGTGCCATAATGCAAGTTTACTTGTTAATTGAGGTTTGAGCGGAAAGATAACTGAAAATAAAAATAGTTGTACCAAAAGACTATTTATAATCTGTGGTACAACTATTTAATTATTCATTGTTAATTATCAATTATGGTTACCCTTTTACTGCTTTGATGATAGCTAAGGTTTCTACAGTCAATTTTTCAATTGCTGCATAATCTTTTTGCTCCATTAGTTTTTTGCTGATTAGCTTGCTACCCATACCTACTGCACAAACACCAGCCTTGTACCAGCTGGCTATGTTTTCGTGTGTAATATCTACACCCCCGGTTGGCATAAATAATAAGTTAGGGAAGATGTCTTTGATACCGCTTAAAAACTCAGGACCCAACATGTTTCCTGGGAATAATTTAATGAAAGTAACGCCAGCATTTTCAGCAGCGATAATTTCTGTAGGGGTCATACAGCCCGGTGCATACAACATATCAATTGTATTGCAGAACTCAGCTACTTCTTTTACAAAGCCTGGGCTAATCATAAAGTCGGCACCTGCTGCTACATAAACTTCAGCAGTTGCTAAGTTCTTGATAGTTCCAATACCTAACTTCAGTCCTGGCATTTCTGCATCTCTAAGTGCAACCAGTGCCTTAAAGTTCTTCAAAGCTGCTTCACCACGGTTAGTGTATTCTACTGCTTTAATACCTGCTTTATAAATAGCTTTTAGTATTTCTACGCTT
>JANYEU010000392.1 GCA_025362915.1 Chitinophagaceae bacterium
AATCCTTGTGTTTTCTTATTCATTATGGGTTATTTAGTTACAAATGTATTATTACTGACGTGCAATACGTCAAAAGGATTAAATTGTTGTTATAAGTAGGGAACCGTAAGTAGTAAGTAAAAAAGAAAAGAGGCAGTCAAGAAGGTTTATCTTCCTAACTGCCTCTTCTTTTATACTCTCAAACTATTGACTATCGACTTATTTGTTAGAAGCTGTAAACGTAACCCCTTCGCTCAATATACTTACTCCTACTGGGTTTCCAGCATAAGCAAAGATGGTATATTGTTGATTAATTACTAGATTGTGATAAATTTTTGTACGTTGTTTCGTGCCATTATGCATTATTCCGGCGGTGAGTCCTTTAGCGATGCTCAATATTCCACTTGTATATACGCAACCTGCCGGCATAACATCGCCTTCCACTAAATAGGTTCCATAATAATCTGCACCATCCACTGCATTATAATAGAAGGTGATAGTACCACTTCCATTGCGGGTAAGGGTACGAAGAACAGGTGTTTCGGGCACCAATCCACTCGAAATACCTTGTTTATTTACATTAAAACCAGATAGGTTTCCCAAAATAACCGAAAAGGTAGGCAATCCTTCCACATACGCTTTCACAATATCCAATTCGTTTGTCATCTGTCCTTTTGCAAGTTCATAGTCAGCCTTAAAATCACTCCCGCCAGCTTCATATTCGTTATTGGCATCACGATAGGCATTTACTTTTATCAAGTAGGCAGCCTTCGTCAGTGGCGGTGTTACAAATTCAGTTGGATGCCCAAACACACCATTGTTTACCTTGGTAAGCAGGGTGTTGTAAAGGGGTTTTGTAGTATCATGATAATCGTCTAACAGGAAAATACTCATAAGATTTTTTTTTTAAATAATTATTTAAAATTACGCTCTTGTTACCATATTTAATATTATATTTTATTATAAAGCAATAAGGTTATGCACATAATTACCTTTTACGTCTGAAAGCATGGGTTAATTGCTAGAAATAAAAAAACATTACCGCATATCATACAACTCATGGGCAGTTTATAGTAGAAAAGAGGACTTTTTACTGCCAAAACCACACCTTGGTCATGTTTTTACAAAAGGTTGCCAAGTTTATGCAAAACATAGGTGAGTTTTATACAAACAGTTAACTGTTTACGTGAAACACAAGTGAGTTTTTGATAAACAGTTAACTGTTTACAAGAAACATGGGTGAGTTTTGGCAAAACAGTTAACTGTCTGGGAGAACATGGGCAAGTTTTTGATAAACTTGGCAACCTTTTGTAAAAACTTGGCATCCTTTCGTGTAAACTTGCCAGTGTTTTCCTTTTTGCACGTAAATAAAGGCTTTGTAAGTGCAATTGCAGCTATTAATTCAACCTTATTGAATAATAGGCTGCCTTCCCTTACTGTCATTCTGTAAGCATCTCCCCCGAATAGGGCAATTGGAAGGTTTGTCTAAATAGGATTAAAGGATAGATAGGATTAAAAGTACTCAAATCTTCTTTATCCTAATCCTGTAAATGATTCAGACAATTTTTATCAACCAATAATAATTATCATTGCAAAAAACTTATTCTCAAAACAATTACTTGCCATTTATGAAATTTTTAAACGCTAAATATGCTGTAGCAGCACTTGCTATCTTTTTTTGCTTTACAATCCAACAAATTAAAGCACAAGTGAACACACAAGACAGCCTTGCATTGGTAGATTTATATGATAGTACTGGTGGATTAAACTGGACTAACAATACTAACTGGTTAACGAAAGCACCTGTGAGTAGTTGGTATGGGGTAACTGTAGATTCGGGTAGAGTTAGAACCATTAATTTATACAACAATAATTTAATTGGTGTTATCTCCTTTTCCTTAGGTAATTTAAGCAACCTGATAGCACTGAATTTGGCTTCTAATAACTTGAGCGGTTCAATACCTTCTTCACTGGGCAGCTTGGTTAATCTGCAGCAATTTGATTTGGATAATAACCAATTAATTGGTTCTATTCCTGCATCATTGGGTAACGCACTAAATTTAAACCTAATTGATTTTCATGATAACCAATTAAGTGGTTCTATACCTGCATCATTGGGAAACTTAAAAAGTTTAAGCTATCTGATATTAAGAAACAATCTATTAAGTGGCACAATACCTACATCCTTAAAAAACTTGTCCGTTAGAGTATTCTACATAGATAATAACCAATTAACTTTTGATGGGATGGAAGGGATTGTTAACCTTGCAATAGGTGGCAGTGACTATGCCCCACAAGCAACCATTCCCCTGCAACGAAATGGCAATATTCTCTCTGTTTCTGTAGGTGGTACACTTGCTAATGATACATTCCAATGGTATAAAGACGGTGAATTGGTTTCTACCAAAGTGGGAGATAGCACCTATAGTACAAGAGGTAACGGTGATTATTGGGTGGTTGCTACCAATGCAGTTGCTACACAACTTGCGCTTAATAGTGAAACTGTAACCATCTCCAGTTTTATTGATATAGAACAAGACAGCCTTGCATTGGTAGATTTATATAATAGTACCAATGGACCGAACTGGACAAATCATACAAATTGGTTAACGAAAGCACCAGTGAGTAGTTGGTTTGGTGTAACGGCTGACTCACTTACGGGTAGGGTAGTAGGGCTAAATCTTACTACAAAACCATGGAATAATCCACCATTTTATTATTGGTATTTAAGAGGAGTAAAACTTAATGGTACTATCCCAGAATCTATTGGAGACTTAACAGAACTAAGAACACTTGTTCTTACAAACATTGATTACAAGGCATCTTTTTATAATTATTCACCACCAGTGTTTAGTATAATTTATGACTCAACAACTGGTTTAACAGGTGCAATTCCTTCATCATTTGCTAATCTTACCAAGCTAACACAGTTAGATTTATCCTTTAATCACCTGACAGGTGAGATTCCTAATGAAATAAGTAACTTTAATAGCCTTACCAATCTAAGTTTGGAATCTAATAACTTCACTGGTACTATTCCCGATTCAATTGGTAACCTTACCAATCTTGATACCTTGTTTGTAAATGCCAATCAATTAACAAGCACCATCCCTGCTGGTATTGGTAATCTTACAAAGCTTAAAGATTTGGATTTATCTAATAACTTATTAAGTGGTACTATTCCTGACACCCTATCTAATTTGCGAAAAGCGTTAACTGGGAATAACTTTAATTTATCTAACAATCAATTCAACTTCTCCGGATTTGAAAACTTTGTTTCATGGACTGATACGGTGCATAGGGCATTCATCTTTGAGGATACATATTATTTCTCCTTTGCTCCACAAAACACACTATTACACCTCAATAAATCAGAGAATATACTTTCTGTTTCTGCTGGAGGTACACTGGCTAATGATACCTTTAAATGGTATAGGGATAGTGTATTGGTGGATACCAAAGTAGGGGATAGTACCTATACTGTTACAACCTCTGGATTGTATCATGTGGTAGTAACCAATTCCATAGTATCGTATCCCAAATCTTTTTTCTATCACGGTCTTGTGTTAAGTAGTGACACTGTATTCGTATTTAGTCCTGTCAATACAAATGATAGCCTAGTTTTAGTAGATTTCTACTATAGTACCAATGGGGCAAACTGGAAGAACAACACCAACTGGCTATCCACCAACCCGATAAGCACTTGGAAGGGCATTGTACTGGATAGTAGTGGAAGGGTATCGCAGATAAATTTGTATACCAATAACCTCACTGGCACATTGCCCAGTTCTCTTGGCTACCTAACACACCTAACCTCTATCAGTTTGCACATCAACGCCATAGGTGGAGAGATACCGACTTCGATAGGAAACTTGAAAAACCTTACAAATCTTGATTTGGGCGAGAATAGTTTTACAGGAACAATACCCGATTCGTTGGCTAGCCTTACCAAGCTTACCCAATTGGATTTGAGTAGTAACCAGTTAACAGGTTCAATACCTGCTTGGATTGGTAACTTTAGTAACCTGCAAGATCTTTGGTTGCAATACAATAGTTTGAGTGATAGCATCCCCTCTTCCATTGGAAATTTGACAAGGCTTCAATACTTGGTGCTACAAAACAATCAGTTGAATGGACCAATACCTGCATCGTTTGGTAAACTAAATAACCTACAAGGGCTGTTCCTTCAAAACAATGCTTTTACTTTTGATGGTATGGAACTGGTTGCCACCAAGTTTCCATTTGCGGAGTTTGCACCGCAGGCATCAATACATCTACTTCATCCAATAGATTCGTTGGGTAACATGGATTTTGAAAGTTTTTATGTTTCAATTGGTGGAACTCCTGCTAATGATACTTTTCACTGGAGTGAATTATATAGTCAAAAAAGTATTGAATCTGTTGCGGATAGTGTATTGAATACTAGATATTTAAATTGGTATTCTGGTCTGTACACACTAACAGTTACTAATTCAATAGCAAATAAACTTACTTTATACAGTGATACTGGTTCTATAATTACTGAGCCAATCAAATCCATTACCATACAATCAAAAGAAATTGATGGGCAGGTATTGCTGAAATGGCAAACAATTGTTGAACTGAATACAGAGTCGTTCATCATTCAGCATAGTACAGATGGCATAACCTTTACAGATATAACTACTAAAGATGCGGTGGGTAGCGGAAATAATAACTATAGTATGATGGATAAATTGCCGGCTAGCAGCACCAACTACTACCGCATAAAAGTAATTGATAAGGATGGGGAGGTTAGTTATAGCAACGTTGCTTCTTTGCAGTTATCAGTAAACAGTAATCAGTTATCAGTGTTTCCTAACCCAACTAAAGATAAGATTACTATAAAGGGTATTCATATCGTTTCTATTCAATTAGTGGATAATTTAGGTAGGGTTATTAAAACACAAACATTAAAGGATGCAACCAATCCTATGCTTTCTGTGGGTAGTTTACCGGCTGGTGTATATCATCTTCGTGTACAAAATACGGATGGGAAGGTTAGCGGGGTTGGTTTTGTGAAGGAATAGGCTTTACGCTAGGGTCAACAACCTTTGAAGGTTGTTGACCCTCTCAATTGATAATTAAATTACAGTCCCTCAAAAATCATTGCCGCGCCTTGCCCAACGCCTACACACATGGTGGCGAGGCCGTATTTGGTTTGGCGGCGTCTCATTTCGTGAATTAATGAACCTACTATACGCGAGCCAGTACTACCCAATGGATTGCCCAAAGCAATGGAGCCGCCATTTACATTGATGGTTGTTTCATTCAGACCCAAATCCTTTATACAGGCAAGGCACTGCACGGCAAACGCTTCGCATAGTTCTGTCAATCCAATATCATTTATTTGTAGTCCCGCCCTTTTCAATGCTTTTTGGGTGGCAGGTATTGGGCCAGTGCCCATTATATCCGGATGCACGCCAGCAATTGCCATACTCACCACGCGGGCAATTGGTTTCAGGTTAAAAAGCTTTACCGCTTCTTCGCTTGCCAACAATAATGCAGATGCCCCATCATTTATACCGCTACTATTACCTGCCGTAACGCTACCATCCTTGGCAAAAGCGGGTCGAAGGGCAGATAGCTTTTCCAAAGTTGTTGCCCTTGGCTGTTCATCAGCAGAAAAATAACTGGGTTCCTTATTATCCGATAAAGGAACAGGAATCAGCTCATCCGCCCATTTGCCAGTAGCCAATGCTGTTGCATATTTCTGTTGCGATTGATAGGCAAACAGGTCTTGTGCCTCACGGCTGATATTCCATTGCCTGGCAATATTCTCTGCCGTTTCGCCCATGTTGTAGGGGTGATATAGTTTCGCCAACTTCTGATTGGTTAACCGCCAGCCAATGGTACTATCCACCATTTCCATATTGCGGTTAAAGGCCCCCGCACTTTTTGGAATGATATACGGTGCACGAGACATGCTTTCCACTCCGCCAGCAATATACAGCATTCCTTCGCCACACATAATAGCACGGGCAGCATCCATTACGGCTTGCATGCCGCTGGCACAAAGGCGGTTTACGGTATTGCCCCCCACCGATACGGGCAAGCCTGCCAGCAATGCACCCATCCTTGCCACGTCTCTACAGTCTTCCCCTGCCTGATTAGCATCGCCCACAATCACGTCTTCTAGTTGGTTCACATCTATTGAAGGGTTTCTAGCCACCAATGCCTTTATGGCAACAGCTAATAAATCATCAGCACGCACGGTAGCCAATTTGCCGCCATATTTTCCTATGGGCGTGCGCACGGCATCTATTATATAAGCTGTTTGCATAATTAATTATTAACCACAAAGACCACAAAGGAAAGGAACACAATGCACACGAAGAATAATTATATTTAATTAGTCACCCGATAGATCTTGTTTTGTAAAACATAAAAAGAATTTTTGATACATCCTTAATATGGTTATTTTTGAAAAATTAATACGCATAATTGTCTTTTTTGTATATAAAGTTCCAATGGGCTAAAGTAAAAAGGATTTCAAACCATAGAATAAATGAAACTTGTTATTGAGGCTATTTCTGATAAAGGTATTGTTCGGTCGGCGAATGAAGACATGATACTTGTAGGAAACGATATGCTACGTGATGCTTCCAAGAAATATGAATTTGATTTCAACACGTATGAGCATCCGTTTATAATAGCTGTTGCAGATGGATTGGGTGGGCATAAAAGCGGCGCATTTGCCAGCGAATATGTTATCCAACTCATTGCCAAAGCTGTAAAAGAGTTGCCACCAAATTTGCGTGCACCAGTTGTAAAAAGTTATTTTACAGCTACCTCAAAAAGTATCCACGACTGTATGCTGGATGAGGGTAATAGTGACTTTTCTAAAAAAGGGATGGCATCAACCTTTTCTGCCATCTTGTTTTATACTAAAAAAGTTTTCATGATACATGTGGGAGATAGTCGCATCTATCATTATAATGGTTCGAAAAAAGAACTAAAAAGGTTGTCCCGCGATCATTCCTTGCAAGAGTTAAAAGGTAATGAGGGCGCACTAAAAACAGCCATTGTGAATGCTTTTGGTGCGGGGAAAGACATATTCATAGACTTTGCTGAAATAACTGCCAAGCTGAATGACGATGATTATTTGCTTGTTTGTACTGATGGATTGACCAAAGAACTGAACGATGCGGAGATTGCTGATAAGCTCATTCTACAAGATGGTTATCTAAAACTAACGGAAGAAGCCAAAAAACAAGGCGGGAATGATAATATTTCGCTTGCAGTGATTAGTTATATGAAATATTGGTAAGTAGCTTTTATTAAACCAAAAAGAAAATAGTAACACACAATGCCAGAGCAATAACCATAGCCAGCAAAAATTTATATTGCTCCCAATAATGCAATTTCTTTTGCAGAGCCGTTTTCTTATTGATAAGGGCAACCAGTTCTTGGTTTTTATCTGCAAGTAATAGTAATGTTTGGTGTATGCTAAGTAGCCTATCAAAAGGTAATAGCTGCGCACATTTCAGTAGGTTTATAATCACTGATCTTATCAATATCCCATCATTGCTTTGCAACAAAATGCGAAGGTTGTGGGTGTTTATTAAGTGGAAAATCTGAATAAAAAGCCCCTCATGATCTAGCCTGTATGGGTCTAAAGCAGCTGTGAACAAGGCTAAATCTTCTGCCTTTATCGCAAGGCCATTGGCAGTAACAATAGGCTGTGTTTTGTAATTTGTATAAAAATGTTTGTAGTGATGGGTCTGTCTCGATTTGATATTACCCAATACATCGTAAGCGGTTTTTATTTGTTGGAATTGACCAACTGTATCCATCCCATCCCCTGCAACATCAGGATGATTTTGTAAGGCAAGCTTTCTGTAAGCCTTTTTTATTTCTTCGGCAGTGGCATTGGGCGATACATTCAGTGTTTGATAATAGTCTGTTGCCATCAACTGCGCTTGTTTTATTCAATCGAAAATAAGTAAATCGCTTGTGTCATATCATTTTTTTTGCTAAAAAAAAGCTTTTTATCTATCGATTCAATCCATCTAATTTCCTTTTATGTGCTTATCTGTTCAGATAAAAAAGATTACCCCGTCTATTTATTTACATTTGTAATTCCTGTTGAAAAAACAGCAAGAAAACAACTATGGCAAAAAATGCGTTTGATAAGTATATAAACAACGAACCCACAGGTGCGAAGAAGAAGGAAATGATAAAGGTGGAGAAGCGGAATGCCAAAAAAGAGGCAAAAGCTGTGGGGGATAAAAAGCGACGTGCGTTATGGGAAAAGAAACATGGCATTGCACCACAGGAACCCGCAGCGACGGTTAGACCAAAAAGCAAAAGGGAAGACCCGAGAAATAAAAAAGAAGAACCTAAAGCTCCTGTAGAAAATAGACCAAGATTTGGCAAACGCCCCGTAAAAAGAACCCCTGAAGCGGAAGGGGGCAAACCACCTGTTTCCACTGACAGACCTGCCAGTAAGGAAGGGGAGAATCCGAAGAAGTTTTCTAAAAAGTATGTAACCAGCAATAGTGATAAATATTTTAAAGGTGACCAAACCGTAAGCCCCGCATCAACAAAAGGTGGAAAACCTGCTGCTGGAGAAGAGGAAAATATGGCACTAAACAAATTTGTTGCTTATGCCGGTATTTGTGGCAGGAGAGAAGCGGCCATTCTGGTAAAAGATGGTTTGATAACGGTGAACGGTGATGTGGTTTATGAGCCTGGTTGTAAGGTATTGACAACAGATGAGGTTGTTTACAAAGGAAAAAAGTTGATGTTGAAAAAGAACCTTGTTTATATTCTGCTGAATAAACCGAAGGATTACATTACCACTTCTGCCGACCCGGAAGGAAGAAAGACGGTGATGGATTTGTTGAAGGATGCCACCAAGGAAAGGATTTATCCGATAGGGAGGCTTGACAGGAATACAACAGGCGTACTTTTATTGACCAATGATGGCGAATTGGCACAAAAACTAACCCATCCGGGTTATCAGGTGAAGAAGGTTTACGCCGTAAAACTAGATAAGCCAGTTACCAAGAAAGATTTTGAAAGTATCCTTTCCGGAATAACCCTAGACGATGGCATTGTGCAAGCAGATGGATTGGCTTATGCGGATTCAAAAGACAAGACACAAGTAGGCATTGAGATACACAGTGGCAAAAACAGGGTAGTACGACGCATTTTTGAACATTTAGGGTATGAGGTAAAATCGCTGGACAGGGTGATGTTTGCCAACTTGACCAAGAAAAATGTAGAACGTGGCACTTGGCGGTTTTTGCAAGAAAAAGAAGTGAGGTTGTTGAAACACATGAACCAAAGCTTTTTGAAAAAGAATAGAGACACAGAAATACCAGAAGATTTAGATCTATAACTGAAGATGAAACTTGATATTTTATTAGAAAATGAATGGTTTGTGGTGATAAACAAACCCTCTGGTATGCTTTCCATTCCGGATAGGATGCAGAGTGAAGTATCATTGAAAGATATTTTGCTTGAACGATATGGAGACATATTTACCGTACATCGATTGGATAAAGATACCAGTGGCATCATTGTTTTTGCCAAGGATGCGGAAACCCATAAGCAACTATCCCAACTGTTTGAAGGGCGCGAGGTAAAGAAATACTATCTGGGTCTTGTAAACGGCGTGCCATTTAATAAGCAAGGAAGCATAGACGAGCCAATAATGGAACACCCTGCTAAAAATGGCACCATGGTTATACATGCCAAGGGAAAACCATCGCAAACTGATTATGAAGTGGTGGAAGAATTTGGTACGTTTTCTTGGATCAGATTTCAAATTCATACGGGGAGAACGCATCAGATAAGGGTTCATTCCAGACACTTAGGGAATAGTATTGTGTCCGATAGTTTGTATGGGGATGGAAAGCCAGTACTTATTTCTTCCATTAAAAAGAAATATAACCTTGCAAAGAAAGAGGATGAGGAAAAACCAATATTAGCCCGATTGGGATTGCATTCTTATAGGCTTCAATTTGTTTTTAATGGCGAAGAGTATAACCTAGAGGCAGAACCTCCAAAAGATATAAGGGCATTGTTGCAACAATTAAGAAAATGGAAGAAGGGGTAATATGTTTACTCCTCTCCTGCTCCGTTCTTGCCAAACTTTTTAATGATACCCCTGCCGCTATCCCTAATGAAGGCAACTATTTCATCTCTTTCATCGGTGGCGGTTAGTTCTTCTTCAATAAAGTCTATTGCTTGGGAAGTATTCAGTCCACGGCTATAAATAACCCGATAGATGTCGAGTATATGATTAATTTGGTTTAGGGTAAAGCCACGTCTTTTCAGCCCAACACTATTTACACCACCATAACTTAGTGGATTACGTACTGCTTTGATATAGGGAGGAACATCTTTGCTAACCAAGCTACCACCAGCCACAAATGTATGCTGACCAATATGCACAAACTGGTGTACAGCACTTACGCCGCCAATGATGGTCCAGTCGCCAATAACAACGTGTCCAGCAAGTTGTACACTATTACTCAAAATGCAGTTATTGCCAATAATACAATCATGGGCGACGTGGCAATATGCCATTATAAGACAATTGCTGCCAACCTTGGTTTTGCCACGATCGGTAGTACCACGATTTATGGTAACAAATTCACGGATAGTGGTATTATCGCCAATCTCTACAAAAGTTTTTTCACCATTGAATTTTAAATCCTGCGGAATGGCTCCAATTACAGCACCCGGAAAAATTCTACAGTTCTTGCCAATGCGTGTTCCTTCCATGATAGTAACATTGCTGCCTATCCATGTTCCTTCACCAATGATTACGTCTCCGTGAATCACGGTAAAGGGATCTATCTTGACGTTTGATGCTACTTTAGCATTTGGGTCTATGTAAGTGTAGGGATGCGTCATCCGAGTATTTGTAAGTTTCGCAGTTAATAACATTTGAATTTGTTGTCAACCACTTTAATAAAAAAGATGCCAAAATTTTAATATTCCAAACTTTAACAGAAAGAAGGATGCAATCTATTCCTAATTTCTTCTAACCACCTGTGCCACCAAATCAGCCTCTGTTGTCACTTTTCCATTTACATACACAGTACCATGCATACTACAGATTCCTCTTCTAATCGGTTCAATAAGTTCCATTTTTAGAATCATTGTATCCCCAGGAACTACTTTCTGTTTGAATTTACAATTGTCTATCTTTAGAAAATAGGTGTCAAATTGTCCTTTGGGCATAAGATTGATACAGAGAATACCACCAGTCTGGGCGAGTGCCTCAATTTGTAATACACCTGGCATAACCGGGTTATTTGGAAAATGACCTTGAAAAAACCACTCATTAAAGGTTACGTTCTTTATGCCAATAATATGTTTATCAGAAAGTTCAGTTACTTTATCTACTAGCAAGAAGGGGAAACGGTGAGGTAATGTTTTTTCAATCTTTTCCAACGTGAATACGGGTGGTAATGCTGGATTGTAAACTGGAACATCTTTTGTTTGTCTAATCTTCTTGATGTATTGCTTTATCTTCTTGGCAAATGCTACATTAGTACTATGGCCAGGTCTGTTTGCAATAATTCTTGCTTTGATTGGATAACCAATCAGGGCCAAATCTCCGACAATATCCAATAGCTTGTGTCTAGCAGGTTCATTGGGAAATCGAAGCTCGAGATTGTTTAGGTATCCCTCAGTTTTTACTTCAATTTTATCTCGATTAAAAACCTTGGCTAGCCTAGTCATTTCCTCATCAGAAACCTGCTTATCTACTACAACTATGGCATTATTTATATCCCCACCTTTTATAAGGTCATGTTCCAAAAGTGTTTCTAATTCATGTAGGAAACAAAAAGTTCTGCATGGAGCAATTTCCTCCTTGAAATCCAGCATTCGTTTTAGGCTGGCATGTTGGGTTCCTAAAACCGAACTATTGAAATCAATTAGGGTGGTAATTTGATATTCCGAGGCTGGGAGTGCTACCATTTCCACTCGCTTTTCCTCATCATAGAGATAGATATTTTCATCTATACTATACCAAATCTTAACCGCATCTTGCTCTGCAACTCCAACCTTTTGTATCAATTCGACAAATGGCTGAGAACTTCCATCCATTATTGGGATTTCAGGGCCATTCAATTCTATTAATGCATTATCAATGCCCATACCCACCAAAGCAGCCAAAACATGCTCTATAGTGCTAATTTTTATATCACCAAGTTGCAATGTGGTACCTCTACTTGTATCAGTCACTAAATCACAGTCAGCTTTTATAAGTGGCCGATTCGGTAGGTCTATTCTTTGAAATTGCAACCCAAAATTTGGGTTTGCTGGTTTCAAAATCATGTCTACCAAAATCCCTGTATGCAAACCTGTTCCAGAAATTTCGATTGAGTTTCCTAATGTGTGTTGCTTGTCAGGGTTAAAATTTATATCCATTCGAAGTAATTTTCAAAGCGACAAAAATAAGCGTAGAATTAAGCTTTCCTAAAAATGTTTTCAAGATTGCTTATTAAATGATGGTATTTTGGCAGTTTGAATATGAATTTAAGTGACTTTACTATACTAATTAAGTGCCAAATGTTTAAACTTTAATACTTTTAGGAATCCAACATTTAGTAAATGAGAATTTTTTTTGACGGTAGAAATAAAATTTAGAAAATCTTGGAGAAGGCAGCCACTCTCGGAAGAGGGCTGCCTTTGGTTAATGATTCAGAAAGCTAATTTCACACCCCACGCATAAAAGACTTTCTTTAAGGATTATGTAAACTTAAAGAATTATTGACATCGATTATAAAAAATTTGACAGACTTGTTAAAATAAGTAAACCTAAATACTGCACATTTGCAACATTCCTAGAATAACTTCATAACTATTAATTCTTATTTTATATGATTGAGATGAAAAAGACTATACAAATTGCAATTTTTGCATCGGGAGCGGGGAGCAATGCAAAAAAAATCATTGATTACTTTAAAAACTCAGAGTGTATTAAAATTAGGTTAATTGTTTGCAATAACCCTAAAGCGGGAGTTGTTGATATAGCATTTCAGGAGGATATCCCTATATTACTAATTGAAAGAGGGCATTTTTTTAGGGGGGATGCTTACATAAGCACACTTAAAGAAAAGGAAATAAATTTCATCGTATTGGCAGGCTTCTTATGGAAAATACCTCAGTCTTTGGTAGCAGCTTACCCTAACAAAATAATAAATATTCATCCTGCCCTATTGCCTAAGTATGGAGGAAAAGGTATGTACGGGCATTTTGTACATGAGTCTGTAATAGCAAACGGAGAAAAGGAAAGTGGTATTACCATCCATTACGTGAACGAATACTTCGATGAAGGGTCACCTATCTTTCAAGCTACTTGCCCAGTATTACCAACAGATACTCCAGATACATTGGCGGCAAGAATTCATGAGCTTGAACACATACATTTTGCAAAAGTGATAGAATCAATTGTATAAATAACAAGATTCCCTTTAGCTTTTACCGATTTTATACCCCTTTAGCCTTAGGTAGTTACAGCGCTTTGGTTGTACCTTTAAATTTGTGTTACACAAATAAATTAATCATGAAAAAAGTATTGCTTGTTTTAATAATGGTTGCTTGTACGTGCTGCGTATTCTCCCAAAGCAAACAGGGAACCATTAGTTATGAAAGAAAAATAAATCTGTGGAAAAGGATACAAGACGAACAACGGCGTGCTACCATGCCAGAGTTTAGGATTACAAAACACACCTTGATTTTTAACGACACCGTATCCATTTATAAAACAATAAAAGAAGAGGAAGAGATGAACCCTTTTGAAGGCGGCGGCGAAGGACGTGGCGGCGGCGGTTTTGGTGGTGGAGGACGTATGGGTAGGATGTTTGGCAGCAATGATGGGGACTTATATAAAAACCTTTCTAAAGGAATGTCTATACAAGCAACAGAACAAAGTGGCAAAGACTTCCTTATAAGCGATACTATTAGGAAACAGGCTTGGAAAATAACTGATGAAACAAAAATCATCTTGGGTTATACCTGTCATAAAGCAACCATGAAACAAAAAGGAGGCTTTGGCGGAGGAAATGGTGGACAGAACGGTGGTGGGCGTAGAAATAGGGATAATCCTATGGATAGTAAACCAACTCCGGATACTACCCGCAGAACGCCCCGAGAAGTTGAAGTTGTTGCCTGGTTTGCTGATAAGATACTTTCCCCAGCGGGCCCAGATAACTACGGACAATTGCCAGGTGCAATTCTAGAGGTTAATATAGACAATGGCTCTACGGTTTTTACCGCAACGGAGATTAAGGCTGTTGCTTCTGCAAAAGACCTTAAAGAACCCAAGAAAGGCAAGGCTGTTACAAAGGAAGAATTCAGGAAAATAATGATGGATCTAAGACAACACTTTGGAAACGCAGTTCCCGATCCAAGTAATAATTAAGTAGTACTTAATAAAATTGAAAGAGGCTATAGCAGAAATAAAATTCGCTACAGCCTCTTTCAGTTTATATCATCTGATAAAAGAATTCAGTTATACAATCTCCCAAACCTCTCTTCCTTTCAATAGTTTGTCTAAATCCCCTTTGCCCTTTGTGGCAATCACCTCTTCTATCTGCATAGCCATTACATCTTCGTAGCAAGCTCTTTCTACCTGAAAAAATACGCCAAACGGACGCGGAAAGTGTCCTTCCACCCTTGGGTCATCAAACATGCGGATAAGTATCTGTGCCTTGTAAAAATCTTTCTCATCGTGTATCCACAAGTCATCAGTGCTTGCGCCTTCTTCCAAATAAACCACAACTGGTTTCAATCCGTCCAATTTAATTCCCTTGTTTTTGGCAGCACCAAAAACCAATGGCTGCCCTTGTTCCAAAAACAATACTTCGTTTAGTTTAGATCCTTTTTCAGTAAATACTTCAAAAGCTCCATCGTTAAAGATGTTACAGTTTTGGTATATCTCTAAAAAAGAAGAACCCTTATGCTGCTGGCTGCGCATTAGCATTGTTTGCAAGTGTTTGGGGTCCCTATCCATGCTGCGCGCAATAAAAGTGGCATCGGCACCCATTGCCAAAGCCAAAGGATTAAAAGGATGGTCAATACTTCCCATGGGTGTACTCTTTGTTACCTTGTTCTCTTCGGAAGTGGGAGAATACTGCCCTTTGGTTAAACCATAAATCTGGTTATTGAAAAGCAGTACGTTCACATCAAAGTTTCTACGTAGCAAGTGTATCGTATGGTTTCCTCCAATACTTAATCCATCACCATCTCCTGTCACTATCCAAACGCTCAGTTCTGGACGGGCAGCTTTCAAACCACTAGCCACAGCCGTAGCACGACCATGAATGGAGTGCATTCCAAACGTATTCATATAGTACGGGAAACGGCTGCTACAACCGATACCACTGATGATAACAATGTTTTCTTTTGGAACACCAATGGATGGCATTGTCTTCTGTACCTGTGCCAAAATAGAATAATCGCCACAACCAGGACACCAACGAACCTCTTGGTCTGTAACAAAATCTTTGGCGGTAAGTACCGGTGCTTCTACTATTTCTGTCATAATCTAAAATTATAAACCCTTTTAAAAACTGCAAAAAGGAGGGCAAAGATAGCAAACGCTAATGTAATGTGGCAGCTTTTATGGATTTGTGGTGTTTCGGTAAAGGATATTATTAAAACTTTCACATAGGTATCGGCTCTAATCCTTGTATTGCTCCAACAGTTTCCTCAATTGCACTGCTGGTATTACACCACTTTGTCGCCATAGCACCTTGCCATTTTTAAAGATGATAAAAGTAGGTACACCCTGAATCTGGTATTGTGCGGCCACCGCAGGATTTTTATCTACATCTACCTTAATTATGGTAGCAGCTTCACCCACCATCTGTTTTACTTCCTTTAAAATGGGAGCCATTGTTTTACAAGGGCCACACCAAGTGGCAAAAAAATCTACCAATACAGGCTTGCCGCTATTAATTGTGTCTGTGAAAGACTTATTTACGCCATCTGTTTCCATTATACCAAGTTTAATTTAGTTAAAATTAATTCCTATAACTTTCAAAATGCCTTAACCTACATAGGGAAGTCTAACTTTCATTTCTGTTCCCTTTCCTTCTTTACTGATGCAAGATATACTGCCTTTGTGCATATCAACCAAGTTTTTTACAATACTGAGTCCTAGTCCCGTTCCATCAATCTTAGAAACATTTTCGGCACGAAAAAACGTGGTAAACAACTTTTCCCTACTACGCTCTGGTATGCCCATGCCAAAATCTTTTACAATAATAACCATTTCTGTTTTTAGATAACTGATAGTAACCTCGGGCAATTTTTTTCCTGAAGAATACTTAAAGGCATTAGATAAAAGATTAAGAAAAACAATCTCCAACAGCTTGGCATCTCCCAATATTGGTTTTGGGGAACCCGTAACAGCTAAAGAAGATATTTCTTGCACATTTTGTTTTAGCGACACCCTTTTGAAAACCCTTTTTATCAGTTCCGCCATATCTATCGGCGCAGTGTTATAACGTAATCGCCCGGTTTCACTTTCTTCCAATAGTAAAACCTCTTCTATCAAAGAAATCATTTCTTCAGATTCATCTTCGATACTTGTAATGTCTTTTATCAGTATTGGATCCTGTAAATTCTTCTTATCATCAATATTCATTTTCATCAGCTCACACAAGCCTTTAATAATGGCCAACGGCGTTTTAAACTCATGCGATACAAACTGTAGAAAGCTCGATTTTATGCTGTTCAGCCGCTTCTCTTCTTCTAGGGCCTTGGTCATTTTTTCTTCTTCCATTTTGCGTACATCAGCCACCTGTGCAGAGGTTACCGCCCATACTGTATCGGTGTCTTTGTCATAAATTATTTTTGCCGTAAGCTCCAACCAAGTATAGCTGCCATCTTTTTTCCGGTATCTAAATATAACCGTATCAGAAGGTTTCACGGTTTTATCGATATGAGATTGCCGATATTTACGCACCTTCTCTACATCATCTGGATGATAAAACTTAAATGGGTCCTTTCCTATCAAATCTTCCGGATCATAGCCTGCAATTTCTTTTACGGAAGGGGAAACGTATCTAATGGTAACTGTTTTGCTTTCAATCAAAAAAACAAGGTCTCGGATGTTGTTGGATAATAGCTGATAATAAAGCTGAATCCTTTTTTGTTCTGTAATGTTTCTCGAGATGCCGTTAAACCCAATAATTTCTTTTGTATCAGAGTAAATGGGAGTGCTTATAGTATTCAACCATAAAATTTCACCACTTTTAATGATTAACCTCACATCAACACAGTAAGATAATATCTCGCCCTTCAATACACGTTCTCTTGCTTCCAAAACCTTTTTCTTATCTGCAGGATGAAAGAATATTTTACCAGCTTTTCCAATGGTTTCCTCCGCACTAAACCCCGTAAGTTGTGTCCATGCGTTATTTACATACGTAATAATCCCCCCGGCATCTAAATTGTAAAATAAATCTGACGTGTGAGACAACAAGTCTTGATATCGTTTTTCGCTGTCGCTTAGCCTCTTTATATGTTCCCTTTCCTTCGTAACATCAACGGCATATATACATACCTTATCAATATCATTCTGGATATTATACATTGGATGTACTTCAAACAGTACAATTAGTTTTTCCTTATTTTGGGTGTAAATGATGTTTTCGTAATGGGTTATCTTGCCTTCTTTTGCATCTTCAATTGCTTTTTTCAATTTGGTTCTATCCGTTTCGCTCCCTGCAGCCAAGTCTGTCAGTATTTTCCCCCTAACCTGTGCCAAAGGAAGCCCAACCATTATTTCGGCGCGTTTATTAAACCAAATAACCTCCCTATCAAATCCGATGATACTTACCGCCCTGTTTGCATTGGCTAAAACCTGCTCAAAGCTATGTTTAAGTTCCAAAGCTTCCTTATACTCAGTTATTTGTTTTTTACAATTGTCTAGCTCTTCTTGCAACAACATTTCACTTTTCATATCTTGTATCAAAGTTCTTTAATTCAATTATATTGGCTAAATGTATAAGAAATAAAAAATTAATTCAATAAATATAGTGCTATTCTATATATTTATGCAATACATTCAACCACACTAGCATGAATAAGCAAGTTATTTTACTAGTAGAAGACCAGATAAAAATGGCCAACATCCTTACACGCATTCTTCAGATAGATGGATATGTAGTGCTGCATGCCTCCAATGGTGTAGAAGCACTAGGATTGATAAAGCTAAGTAAACCCAATATTGTTTTGTGCGATGTAAATATGCCCGAAATGGATGGCTATCTTTTCTTGAAATCATTTAAGGAGTCTATTACAGACAAAACTGTTCCTTTTTTATTTTTAACTGCTAATGCCAGCTATACAAATGTGAGGGAGGGTATGAATTTGGGTGCAGACGACTATTTGTGCAAACCAATCAACCGAAAAGAGCTGCTGGCAGCCATAACTGCGCGGCTAAATAAAAAAACAGCCCTACAACGGGATATAGAAAAGCTTACGGAAAAATATGCAGATGAAATTGCCCAAAGAGATAGCTGTCTGGAAGAAATAAGCTGGAATGTTTCTCATGTATTACGTGCGCCCATTGCAAACATGATGGCTATTGTAAATTTGATGGATACCAACAATATGAATGAGAAAAACGGCCAACTATTGGGGCTGTTAAAACCCCTGCCCTTTAAATTAGATGTCGCCATCCGAGAAAATGTTTTGCGGATAAACAGTATTACAACCAAAAAAACCGATGCCTGACAACTCCACCAAGATTGTTTAAAAAGCCGCTTCCCCTTCAGCATTTCTCCCATTTTTACTCAACCACCACCTCCATCCGTTGCGATTGTTTATTTAGGTAATCCAAGTATAACAAATACCGCCCATGCTCAAATTTTAGCTTTACGGCAAACTCATATTCAAACTTTCCGGTAATCTCATTTTCGTTGTATGTCTTTATTGTTCCGTTATTGCCATTTGCAACCGATGTGCCACCCATCATAACAAATAAATCGTCTTTTATGATGGGATGATTGGTTACTATTTTAAAGTTCACTATAATTGATTCATTACTGGCAACATAAAACCGGGCACTATCCCTAAGGTAGTTTACATCGCTAATGGGGGCTTGCCATTGTAGTAGTGTACAAAAATTACCACCCTTTTTTTCCAATGCGTCAACCGCTTCTTGTTTATAATTGTAGTAAGGCTGGTACCAGGAAGTACCTAGCTTTACGGCACTATCATAATTGGCAATTGCCTCCTTATACTGGTTGTTTAAAAAATAGACATAACCCCGCTGGTTATAAGCATCCGATAATGTTTCTTCATCATTCTTTTCTATTGCTTTTGAAGTGTATGCAATGGCCGAGTCGTTATTTCCTAGTAAAATATTCAGCTTACCCATGTCCAAATATCCAAAGGAATAGGAAGAATCTATTTTAATTGCCTTGTTGTAATCAGCCGCTGCTTGTTGATATTGTTTTAAGCGGTAATAAAGAAACCCCCTCCATAAATAACCATTGGAAATGGTAGAATCCATAGCAATGGCTTCATTAAAATAATTAATGGCAGTATCGTACTGCATGGTGTTAAAGGCAATCCTCCCTTTATTTATTGGCGCAAAATAGTCTGGCAATGGCAATACTTTCTCCATAGTCAGGTAATATAGGGCTTGTTTATACCTGCCACCATCTACCAAAAGCCCTCCCTTATAGGTATAGGCATCACCAAAGTGGCGCATATCCTTTAGGAATGAGGTGTCTTTTAAAAACTTAGTTTTATTAACCTTAAGGTAAGTCTCAAATCTGTGTATTGTATGTGCAGGATACGACAATTGCCAAGGGTCATCATTTATACATTTATCTACCGCTTTCATGGCAAGGTCGTACCTATCTAACTTGGAGTAGATATTTGCCTTATTAAGCAACACAAACCGATGGTAATAATACCCTGTTTTTAGGCAACTATCATAATCCTTCAAGGCAGCATCATAGTGTTTCAGTTTATCTTCTGTTACTCCCCTATTATTATAGGAACAAGCTTTTAGATAGTTATTTCTTATGTTGAAATCATTATCTGCCATTGCCGAGTCGTATTTTTTCAGCATACCTAATGCGTAGCTTCTATTAAACCTACTAAAATTATCTTTTGGATTGATGGCTATTACCGTATCATATTCTTTTATTGCAGTATCATATTTCTCCATCATTAGGTACGAACTCCCCAATATTTGATAGGCATAAAAGTTTTTTGGGTCATACGTTACCGCTTTCCTGCCAATTTTCAATGTACCGGCATAATCGTGTTTGTTGTATTTGGCAGAAGCTTCTTTCATATATCCTTTCGATACAGAATCTAATTTCGATGAGGTACAACGGCTAAATAGTACCGTACATACAAGCAATAGGGCTATAAAGGTTTTATGGGTGCGCATGGTATTTTGAAATGATTAGGGGTGAAAATAACAAAGGGTTTTTATTTTGCGGAAAAGATTTCTGTTTTACCATTCTCCATCATCTTCCCGACATTGCAAATGTTCCATCAGGCGAGCCTGAAATAAATTGGAATGACGGGTGGGATGATTTGGCAACTTTTTTAGAAGTTACCAAATCTATAGGATAGAGGCTCGCTACATGTAGATTTACCAACTTCTGAAAAGTTGGCAAATCAGAGACGTATAAAACCACGTAATTGTAACAGTAGGAGAAATCTAACCAAGGTATGTGTGGCAATTAATTAATATTACATACCCGAATACGATAATTAGATTACTTTGTACAATTACATAAATATAATTATAAGGAAGTAAAAATCGAAAATTAACCTGTTAGCCTGAGCCTGTGGAAAGCAGAATAAAGGGTAGTTGTAGAAAACAAAAAGCATAGCCCGCTTGCCCTTCGACGAGCTCAGGGTGACAATCATCCTTATTTTCGAGGTGTATTAAAATAAGGATGATTCCTTGTATTTATTTCCCCCAATCCACATCAATAAACCCACAGGCTGCCTTTTCTTTCGCGAGGCAGTTAATTCAGTTGAAAAAGGACTTATGTTTTGTGGGAGGAAGCATTTTCAGTTGAAGAAACCCGTTATTTTCCTGCAAGGCAGCTAATTCAGTTGAAAAAGGACTTGTGGTTTGTGGGAGGAAGCTTTTTCAGTTGGAGAAACCCGTTATTTTCCTGCAAGGCAGTTAATTCAGTTGAAAAAGCCTGTTATTCTCGCGCGAGGCAGTTTGTTGGTTTTAGATGACTTCTATTGTAGTCGAACGTTGGAATAAAATTTCTTTTACGTCTAAATGAAAATTATAATATTTATCTGGCAACTAATACACTTCCTTTGTAAAAAGATTGCTGAACAAACAGTAATTTTTTAATTTACACAAATAAAAAATACGATTATGGCAGCTGCTTGGTCACGTTCGGAAGATTTTTTCAACATCATTACAGACGGCAGCTACAGCCACGCAAGAGAAATATTCACCTCCTTTGATAATAAACTGTTTGCGGGCATTGCAGACCCAGATGTGGATGAACTTTATACACTTAACCACCCTTTTTTTCTAGATTTTGAAGAAGCATTCCTTGGTTGGGACGGACTGAAAACAAGTAACATCGGTATTACACAGGGGGTAGTGGAATGTGTGGATGAACTTGCTGGCATCAAGATTCAGGAATGGGATACGGCCATCCAGCAGCATTACATACAATCATCGGCGCATTACAAGGTATTATTGCCAAAAAGAAGAAAAACATTTCAAACAGGTACCATTATAGGACGGGTGAATGCCATCAATAGCCTTATAACAGCCATTGGAACAGACCCGCTGTTGGCTACCGTAAAGGCATCGGTAATAGCCTTTTTGGTTTTGCTGACCGCCGCCCGGACCAAACAGACCAACCAGTCTAATGCGATAGATGCGGCTTTGTTGGCAATGGAAAACGCAAGGATAAACCAAGGCAGCTATATGCTGTATGTATATGCATCCTTGCTAAAGATTCATTATTTGAACCCTACTGATATTGATATTTTCTTTCCGGTAGATTTATTGACTAAAAAACCACAGATTACGTTTGTGCGCAAGCTAACAAACATGCTTGTAAAGTACCTTTTTAGACGCAAACTGGATATTTTAAAACAGGTGATAAAAACCATTAACGGCAGCGATAATATAGTACGTATTTATTTTACCAATGGCATAACCACCACATTGCAGCCTGGCGATCCCTTTATTGAGATGCAACCGCGCAGTGCTGGCAGTTATGATCCTGCATTAATGAATTATGCCGACGACCGACGCCATTGTTATGTGCAGAACATGGCTGCTGGCGAGGCCAATATTTCAGTAAGTATATATTAGGAAAAGAATAGGGAATAATCTTTGCCAATAAGAAAGGTTTACCACAAGGCACACAAAAATTTGTAGAAAAGGACACAAGGCTAATTATAAATCCTTGTGTCCTTTGTGCATATTTCCCTAGTGGACTTAGTGGTAAAAAAGACCATTTATTCATCTATAATAAAATAGAATTAGCATGAAAAGCGTAAAAATAGAACACCCGCTACGTACCATCTCCTTTGAGTGCGATGATACAAAGGCAGAAATGGATTTTGAAAAGGAATTGCTGAAAGACTACATAAAACTACACGATGATGCATACGCAGTAGACAGAAAAGGGAATAAACTGATGTATGAATATAATGGATTGGTAGATGATGTGGCATTGGCGAAAAAACTGTTTGCCCCGATAGAAATACTTATAGATAGCTTAACTGAACAGATAATAGTTGCTAAAGCAGAAAAAAACATTTTGCTGGTAAAGGATACTGGTTTTCTTGAGAGTTTAAACACATATGATAATTCAATAAATAATTTTAATGAAACTATTCTGCAACCACTGCACCAAGCTACTAATATACTAGACGAAGAGTATGATATCTTTGAAGAGGAAAATGGAAAAATAGAAGAATCATTTGAAGAATATGAGGATACCTTTTCAAGTATTTTTTATGAAGAGAATCTTTATTGTTCCATTGACAAGGATAGTTATAATATTGATGAAATTAAATTTAGGGAAACCCTTGAAAAAATAGATAAGCTCTGGGAGTTTAGAAATAACTTTCTTGATGGGTATAATAATATTATTGCATGGATAAATGAGGGCTTAGTAAAGGGTGCCAACCTACAAATAATACTAAACGAATTGCAAGATGAGGATGGCTTGCTAGATAGTTCTCAATCTGATAGTTATTTAAATGGAACGGGTGATGAAAGTAAAAAACCTATCTATTTTATAGATCCTAGCGATGATATTGTAAAAGAGTTTAAAAATAAGTTTGGCAATATAGTAGCAAGAGAGGTTACAACTCTTTATGTTGAAGTAGGTATTGACTTGGTAGAAGCTTGTGAAGGGACGATGGTAAATGAGCTTATTGTAGGATTGCAACACTATCCAAAGCTGATAGATAAAATGGTGTTTGGCGTAAAGTTTAATATACTAGACAGCAGCGGTATAAAGCTTCTTGATGAACAATGGAAAGGTCATCCGAAACCTTTGCTGTGGTATCAGAAGATGAGTGCCATACCTTATGCCTTGTTTTTCTTTGAAGATCCGGATGTGCGTGGTTTTATTCTTATGGGTGATTTTTTGGCTGCAAAGAACTATGAAACTGATGGTGAAAATACACAAATTTCTGGAGCTGTTTTACAAACAGTGGTCGATAGGCTTTTTTGGGCTTGTTATTACTTTATGGTGTTTGCGCATAATACATGCTTTAATCCTGACAACTATATAAAGGCATTTTTGGCCGACCTCGAATTTCCCGTGACATATGAGTTGGTAAAAGAACGGTTTGATGCAGATTTGATAAAAGGAATTGAGATAACCGTAGAAAGGCAGGCGGGAACATAGAAACAACAATGATTTCATTTAAAAGGCAATTAACCTTGTTCGGTTTGAAAAAATACTTTAGGGAGGGATAGAAGTTTTTCAATTAGAAACCACAACCAAGCAACATTGATGCGTAAACGCCTATTTTTGTTCCGATGCGTTTTTTAAGACAAATATTCTTCCTGTTTTGCTTGTTGGCTGCCAGCATGTTTGCCACAGCACAGCAAGATACCGCCCCCGCTGCCGAAAACGCAAAGACTGTAGTGGTTAGGCCCACTGTAAAACCAATAAGAAAACTAATTGTAAAAAAAGATTCTACTGCAACCATATTGGCATCAAGACCCATAAAAGACACCCTTGCAGCCAACAATTTGAATAAATTGGTAAAAGATTCATTGCACATTAAAGACTCATTTTTACTGGTGCAAAAGAAAG
>JANYEU010000406.1 GCA_025362915.1 Chitinophagaceae bacterium
TATTTGCCGTGTACATACCGCCACAAGCACCCGCACCCGGACAACTATTCATCACAATACCCTTAAAATCTGCATCGCTAAGGTTGCCTGCAATCTTTTGTCCGAGGGCTTCAAAGGCGGAAACAATATTCAAATCCTGACCTTTATAATGACCCGGCGCAATCGTTCCACCATAGACCATAATGGCAGGGCGGTTCAAACGACCCATCGCCATGATGGAACCGGGCATATTCTTATCGCAACCAGGCACGGCAATCACCGCATCATAATATTGGGCACCGCAAACCGCCTCAATGCTATCGGCAATAATATCGCGGCTCACCAAGCTGTAGCGCATACCATCGGTACCATTGCTAATGCCATCGCTCACGCCAATTGTATTAAAAATCAATCCCACCAAATCTTCTTCCCAAACACCTTTCTTAATGGTTTTAGCCAAATCGTTCAGGTGCATATTACACGTATTTCCGTCCCAACCCATGCTCGCAATACCCACTTGCGGCTTAGCCAAATCTTCATCTGTCAATCCAATTCCGTACAACATTGCTTGTGCGGCAGGCTGCGTAACATCTTGTGTAACCGTTTTACTGTACTTATTTAATTCACTCATAAAGCAATCTTTTATCTATTTATCAATTTATTCAATCCTAAAATTTACCTAAAAAAAGGTTTTATAGTCATCTTCTACCGTGGATGCCATCCTAACAAGTTATAAAGTCATCTTTTTACCATGGATGACGTCCTAACAAGTTATGTAGTCATCTTTTTACCGTGGATGACGTCCTAACAAGTTATATAGTCATCTTTTTACCGTGGATGACGTCCTAACGAGTTATATACTCATCTTTTTACCGTGGATGACGTCCTAACAGGTTATAAAGTCATCTTTTTCAAAAATTACTCAATCTGTTCTTAACTAATCACCAAATCCTTGTATGCCATTTGAATCTTTTTACTAACTGAATCATTCCAATTATTGGCAAAAGGTTGATTATCCAAACTTTCAAAACCTATCACTTCGGCGGCAGTACCACAAAAGAAAGCTGCATCTGCACCGTATATTTCTTCGGTAGTAAATCTTTTTTCTATCACTTCAATACCTAAATCCTTACATATTTCCATCACCGTTGCCCTTGTAATTCCCGGAAGGATATGCCCTAAAGCAGGGGTAAACAGCTTTCCATCCTTTTCGTAAAACAAATTTGCACCGGGTGCTTCCGCTGCAAAACCATCCATATCAGTCAATAATGCCTCGTCAAAACCCTTCGCTTTCGCTTCGTGACTAGCCATGATGGAATTTACATAATGCCCACTTGCCTTAGCCGTAATCCTAAACCCTTTTGGATTGGGACGTTGGAAGGAAGAAGTCATTACCCGAAGCAATTTCTCTCCCAAAAAAGGTTGCATTTCCCAAGCCTGAATGGTGAAATGAGAAATTGTGTTTGGATTGAAACTCATATTGTCCGGACCATAAACCAACGGACGGATGTAGGCATCGCCGAGATTATTAGCTGCCAAAACCTTATCGGTAGCCTCAATCATTTCCTCAACGGAATAAGAAAAAGGCATATTCAATGCCTGAGCAGAGGCAATCAATCGCTGGTAATGTTCTACGGGTTTAAAGATTTTGGTAGAGCCATCCTTCATTTTATAAGAACGGATGCCCTCGAAAACCGCATAGCCATAATGCAATGACTGACCATACAAATCAGTGCGTGCATCGGCAGCTTTTACATATTCTCCATCGAGAAAGATGATGGTGTGCTCGTTGTAATACTTCATAATTGAATGTTTTAGACAAGTTGAGGCAAAAAAAAACCGCCTCGTTTGAGGCGGTTATGTTATTAATAAAGTTTAATTAATTAAATACAATTTCCACCTCCATGCAAAACAGGGACAACGACAACCACCAAGACTACCAACGCAATGACTGCGGCAGTAACGATTGTACTATTTAATCTGTTTAACAACATAGAAGCGATTTGAGATGCGAACATAATAACTTCTATGCAATATTCAAAGAACTTTAAAAAATATTTCGCCACAAAGACGCTAAGGCGCTAAGTGACACTAAGAAAACAAGACTAGATAATCGTTGATTTTCTCAACTCAATATTCTCGTGATTCACTTCATCCGTTATTCTATGCCCTACATAATCGGCAATCAGTTCGCCTAGGGTAGAGGTAAAATAAAAGTTGATGGGATCAATATCTTTCGTAACGAACTTATTATTCAGCGTCCAGGAAACGGCTTCCCTTACTCTTTTTGCTTCTTCATGCAGTTGGAAATAATCCAACATCATGGCAGCAGACAAGATAGAACCGATTGGATTGGCAATATCTTTTCCGGCAGCCTGCGGATAAGAACCGTGAATAGGCTCGAATAAAGCAGTAATGTTACCAACTGAAGCAGAAGGCACAAGACCCAAAGACCCATTCAGTGCACTCGCTTCATGGCTGATAATATCGCCAAACATATTCTCTGTAAGGATTACATCAAACTGCTTTGGATTTACAATTATCTTCATGGCTGCATTATCAACAAACATATAATCCACAGCCACATCAGGATATTGGGTAGCAATTTCCTGAACCACCTTTCTCCAAAGGCGGGATGTTTCCATTACATGCGCCTTATCAATCAAGGTTAATTTCTTGCGACGGATCTGCGCATTTTTAAAAGCAAGGTGTGCAATACGATCTATTTCCGCCACGCTATAATTGCAAGTATCGGTAGCGTTAAAGCCATCACCACTTGTATGTTTCTCTCCAAAATAAATACCGCCAGTTAGTTCACGATAAATAACTAAATCAACTCCCTCCAAGATAGATTCTTTAAGGGGCGATAAGTGCGATAAAGAAGAATAGATACTTAGCGGACGGATATTACAATATAATTGAAGTACTTTTCTGATGGCCAACAACCCTTGCTCTGGACGAACCTTTGCACTCGGATCATTGTCATATTTTGGATGACCAACCGCACCCAAAAGGATAGCATCACTATCCAAACAGGTAGTAATTGTTTCATCGGGCAGGGCTTTGCCAGTTGCGTCGATGGCAACAGCACCCATCAGGCAATATTTATAATGAAACTCGTGGCCATAATGTTGCGCCACCGCATTTAAGACTTTGATAGCCTGATTGGTCACTTCTGGACCAATTCCATCACCGGAAATAACTGCAATATTCTTTTTCATAAGTATGATGAAATGATTTTAATGATTAAATGATGAGGTTATTTTACTTATTACCTACAACTTAATACTTATTACTCACTATGCAGTTACAGCAACTTTTAAAGACTCAGGAATCATAGAATGTAAATCAGCATCCATCACTTCTTTCTTGCTATCTGCGACTTCTAAGAATAATTGATATAATTCATCTATCTCATCCCTTGTAAATTGATAGCCCAATTTATGTAACCGGAACGCCAACGCACTTCTACCACTACGGGCAGTAAGCACAATTTTAGAAAGATCGGCACCCACTTCGGCTGGATCAATAATTTCATAAGTGGTTGTCTCTTTTAAGAAACCATCCTGATGGATGCCACTAGAATGAGAGAAAGCATTGGCA
>JANYEU010000433.1 GCA_025362915.1 Chitinophagaceae bacterium
AGAGATATAGACGAATAAAGAATAAGAAAAGCCCCTTTTTATACCGTGTAATGGTACAAAAAGGGCTTTTTTATGTGTTCAATGCACTTTAAATGGCTATTTAAGGGGTATTTACTAGCCAAATCGGAACTGCTTTTGAACCCAATGGAAGCATTAACTTTTTGGCAAGTACGCAAAACGTAAAATATCCAAACGCTACAACCCACACCAGCACTACGTTTCGTGCAATTTTCGCACTTTTTTTGGATTGCTTTAATTTTAACCTTTTACTTTACCCCCCATATATTTCTTATTGTACTCCGTCATGTAATCCTTTCATGTCATTGCGAGGCACGAAGCAACCTTTTTAAGATTAACACGCTTGCAAATTATTGAAGAGGTGTTGTGGTCTCTGCCCACTAAAAAATTGAGAGGTAATTAAACTAAATAATTACTTAATACTCTAATGATTCTTGTTGGCAAGTGGAAGATACCACAAGGGCAAAAATGGGTTACCTTTTTGCACGTGCAGGAGGAAGTACATTGTATCATCTGGCTACAAACAATTTATTAAACCTTTCAAGCTATACCATGGAATCTTCTGAAAAATTTGGCACTAGAACAATGCAAGCTTTGCAAGCACTACAACACGGCAGGTAATTATTTTCACCATTCATGGCATGCATATCTGATATTTCAAATTCTGATTACAGCACAACAGAGCAAGCTTTTGCCAAATACTTGAACTACATGAAAGACCATAATTTTAAAGTGATTGCATTGAAAGATTTGGATAAGGTGGTTGTGGCAGATTGAATAATTGGAAATGGAAATAAGTGTCATGTATGGCATGCCGCCATCCCCTCTAGCTCAAATGTTCAACGATAGCTGGTGACTTTGAATAGATACGGTAGCAAAATTTGTATAAATACCTATTCATAATAGAAATAAGATATTACATTGCCATTTTTCATGCTTTAATAATCGGTTGCTTATATGTACAACAATAAATGCGCTATCTTGTCCCCTTATTTCCTGCTTGTTGCCCTACTGTTCGGCATAAACACGGTTGTCTTTTCGCAGCAGGACGCTGGCTTATGGCATGGCATTAAAAGAAACATTCATTACACCCCACAAGGCGAAGATTTTGTTTGTACCAATGGCACGCATCGGTTTAATAGGGCATTGTATGGTACCAATACTGCCTTTAGGGTAGAGGCTGGCGACTTGCCAGAGTTTGCCATGTATATGCCGGGTATGGGAGGCAACTTTCAGTTGGGACTGATAAGTGGAAATGATAGTAAATGGTTGATTAAGGCAAATAATATAAAAGCCATTTATCGCCCCGGTTCCATGCTGTATGAAGTGAGGGATAGTTTATTGGGCAACGGTGTTTTGTACCTCACCATCCTTGCTTTGGCAGATGCCGAGGGGATGATTATTGAAGCCAAGTTTACCAATACAACCAAGCCAATCAAGTTGTGTTGGGTGTATGGTGGTGTTACAGGTAAAAAGTTTACCCGTGATGGAGATTTGGGTGCCGACCCTGAAAGCGCCTTTTACTTGCAGCCAACCTATTGCAAGGATAATACATTTACCCTGAAAGATAACTGCTTCCTGTTACAATATGGTTCTGGCAAAGTGTTGTCGGAAGCTGATCGGTACGAAATTCAACAACCCAATAAACCTGCACCAGAAGGGGAAAAGCAAAAGGGTAAACAGATAAACGGTGTGTTTCCAGTGTCGTCTGTAGTAACATTGGCGGATGCCACTGCGTTAGCCAGTCCGATAGACGTACAATCTTCGAGTGCTAAAAATACCCCGATTCTTTTTGGAAAGATAGATGCGGAAGCTGACAAACCATCCTATTTTAAAATTCAAAATGCAGGCAGTGATGCATTGCCAGATTATGCAAGCCTGCCAACTGTATTTGCTAATGCAGAAGAGGCCAGAAAGTCTATTGCCAACAGGGTAAAAATAAATACGCCCGATGCCTACATCAATACCATTGGCGGGGCATTGTCCATAGCTGCCGATGCCATTTGGGAAAGCCCTTCTTTTATGCACGGTGCAGTGGCTTGGAGGATGCGGTTGAATGCTTGGCGTGGACCTTATGCTGCCGATCCGTTGGGGTGGCACGATAGGGCAAGGTCGCACTTTAGCAGTTATGCAAAGTCGCAGGTTTTGAGTCCTTCAGGTGGTCGTGTGGTGGCAGATACTGCCTTGAATTTGGCAAGGCAGTTGGAAAAGATGGGTACATCCATGTTCAGCAGTGGTTATATAAGCCATAATCCCGGGGGCGATTTACGGCCGCATCATTACGATATGAATTTGGTGTTTGTGGATGAATTACTGAATCACTTCAATTATACTGGCGATGTAAGTTATGTGCGGGAGATGTGGCCTTTGCTGGTAAGGCATCTGGATTGGGAAAAAAGAAATTTTGATGCCGATGGCGATGGTTTATATGATGCGTATGCTGCCATTTGGGCAAGTGATGCCTTGCAATATAGTGGTGGTGGTGTTACGCATTCATCGGCCTATAACTATAGGGCAAATAGAACGGCTGCCGAGTTGGCTGTATTAATTGGTAAAGACCCTACGCCCTATACCCAAGAAGCCGATAAGATATTTAAAGCCATGAACGCCAGCTTATGGCTGAAAGATAAGGGCTGGTTTGCAGAATATAAGGACAAGATGGGGTTGCAACTGGTGCATCCTTCTGCGGGGTTGTGGTCGGTTTATCATACAATAGACGCCAATGTGCCTACTGCTTTTCAGGCGTATCAGATGCTGCGTTATGTTGATACGGAGATTCCTCATATTCCCGTAAAGGCAAAGGGTTTGGCCGATGATGGTTATGTGTTATCCACCACCAATTGGCAGCCTTATGATTGGAGTTTGAATAATGTGGTATTGGCTGAAAACTTACATGCTGCCTTGGCTTATTGGCAGGGCAATAGGAGTGG
>JANYEU010000462.1 GCA_025362915.1 Chitinophagaceae bacterium
AATTCAATTGGTCAGGGAGAAGTACAGACCACCATTGTACAGTTGGCAAATGTGATGGCCACCATTGCAAACAGGGGCCATTATTACACACCTCACTTGGTAGATTCCATTGAGGGGGGGGATATTTATGGATTGCTCGATTCGTTTAAAGTGATACATACTACACGGGATGTACCAGACAGCGTATTTACACAGGTACAGGATGGTATGCAAGCCGTAATGGAATTTGGCACAGGTGCTGCCGCACAAGTACCGGGCATTGTGGTTTGTGGTAAAACAGGAACCGTGCAAAACTCTGCTAAAGTGAATGGCGTAATGGTAAAACAAAAAGACCATGCCTTCTTTGGTGCGTTTGCCCCAAGGGATAATCCCAAGATTGCCATTGCCATTATTTGCGAAAACGCAGGTTTTGGTGCAGAATCTTCTGCTCCCATTGCCGGCTTGATGATAGAAAAGTACTTGCGTGATTCCATTGCAGGAAAAGAAAGACAAGACAGAGTGGAAGCACTAACAAAAAAGAACCTTATTCCACCAATAATGCGTTTGGCTATGGCAAGGATGGATTCTATCAAACAAGCAAAAATCTTATTGTTGCAGCAAAAAATGAAAGAAGATGAGGATACCACAGAAGAAGAGATTAAAATGGATACAACCAATGAGGCAAGTCCAATGCAAATAAAACATAAACCAGCCAAGGATACAGGTAAAAGGGCATTCACTTTTCGCAATGCCGCTATCTTGGTTGACGAGAAAAAATACAATTTGAATAAGAAATCCACAAAGGCATAACCCACTATGGCTACTACAAATAAAAATAATACACAGATTTCACCAGGCATAGATTGGGTTATCATCTGGGTATATGCTGCGCTGGTAGGCATCGGCATCCTATGCATTTTTATGGTGGAATACAAGCCAGGCATCAATATCCTGCAATCTTTCATTGCAGGCAAAACCAACTACAGCAAGCAACTCATGTTCAGCAGCATCTGTGTGGTGATGGCCATGTTCATTCTTTTGGCAGATAGTAAATTGTTCACGGCCTTTGCCAACCTGATGTACGCCTTTGGCATTATGCTCATGCTTGCCACCTTTGTTATTGGCAAAAGTATCAATGGTTCCAAAAGCTGGATTCCCCTTGGTGGCGGTTTTAACCTTCAGCCCGCAGAGATTTGCAAGATATTTACTTCCCTTGCCTTGGCTAAGTTCCTGGCCCGACAGGAAACAGATTTCTCTAAGTTGCAATCGCAAATAATAGGTGGCTGTATTGCGCTAGCCCCTGCCTGTTTGTCTATTTTGCAAAACGAAACGGGTCTTGCCCTTGTTTACTTTTCTTTCTTCATTGTTATGTATCGTGAGGGATTGCCGCCAGGGTTATTGATTATAGGTTTTTCATTTGCTGCTTTGGTTATTGCCACCTTGGTTTTAGAGCCAAACACATTGGCCATTGCCCTTACCATTATTGCCGGCGCCGTTATTTATTTTACCCGAAGGATACGGAAACGTAATAAAAAACTGCTGGCAACCATCATTGTTGTGTGGGTTATTTGCGTAGGTGTACAGCGGTTTGCGGTACCCTATATTTTTAATAATGTTTTTCAGTGCTATCAGAGTACACGTATTTTTAGCATGGTGGGTAAGGATTACGACTGTAGCCAAAACAAGAGTGCCATGCGCCGTGTGGCCGATAAAGAAAAGGCTGCAAAGAAGCCCGACGATTATAATGTACGCCAAAGCAAGATAGCCATCGGATCGGGCGGATTGATAGGAAGGGGCTTTTTAAAGGGTACACAAACACGGGGCAAATATGTGCCGGAACAGCATACCGATTTTATTTTTACCAGTATTGGCGAGGCATTTGGGTTGGCAGGGTGCGCCGTGTTTTTGGGTCTTTGTCTTTTTTTATTGCTTCGCATAATCAATACGGCCGAAAAACAACGAAGCATATTTAGCCGTGTGTATGCCTATTGCGTAGCCTGTATAATGTTTTTCCATATCGTGGTAAATGTCTGCATGACCATTGGTTTGTTTCCTATTATTGGTATCACACTGCCGTTTATCAGCTATGGCGGCTCTTCTTTATTAAGCTTCACCATCTTACTATTTATCCTTGTTCGGTTGGATGCAGACAGGCAAATGGTATTGAGATAAGCCAGCATTGAATGATTAATACAAAATAAACGACCTTTTTCTTTGAATTAAAGGTCTTGGATTGGCAATAAAAGGTCTTAAATTGGGAATTAAAGACCTTGAAAATTGGGAATCGTATACAGGAATAATGCTGGATGCAGTTTTATTTGTCGATAATTAGTTAGTAATACTTCTCCAACTCAGGGTACAGGATCATGACCATGCCCCCCCCAGGGATGGCAGCTACTTATTCTTTTTATCGCCAACCATAAACCTTTTATGGGGCCATATCTCTGCAAAGCTTCCAAAGCGTAATGCGAGCAAGTAGGGGTATAACGGCATTTTGGACCTAGAATGGGCGATAATACATATTGATAAAACCGTATCAATACTATAAAAGGGAAATTAATTATTTTGATTAATGTTCTCACCCAACGTCTTTATTAGTTTATCAATAACAAGCGGCATCTTCCTTTTAAGCAGCGCATTTTCTGGCAAAACCTTATCTATATACATAAAAAAGACAACCAATTGTTTTCCGTTGTCTGCCAGATGCTCATGCAGCGGATGTTTGTTTACCCGGTAATGTTCCTTTATCAATCGTTTTATCCGGTTTCTATCTACAGCCTTTTTAAACTTTTTGCTACTGGCACTTACCCCAATCTTCAATGGAGAATCCATCGGCTCCTCCACCAACATAAAAACAACCTTGATAGGAAATACCAAGAACGTACTTCCTCCAGCAAAAAGTTTTTCTATCAGCTTCCTGCTTTTAAGCATTTCCTTTCGTGAAAGATTATATGAAGGATTATCTGCCAACTATTTTTCTTATTGATAATTCAAAACAAAAAAGACCGTTTCCACAAAGGAAACAGTCTTTATAATGATTTGATAATAATTTATCTGTAATTATTTTAAACCCTTCGCGCTAGAAACAGTAAGGTATTTACGGCCTTTTGCCCTACGGCTTGCCAATACTTTACGTCCATTAGCTGTTTGCATACGCTTACGGAAACCATGTACCGTTTTACGACGCTTTTTATGTGGTTGAAATGTTTGTTTCATGTTTTAAAAATTTTAATAACCCAATAATAATTTTCAACTTTATAGTGGTCACCATCACCACTATTTTCGAAAGGACGGCAAAAGTAGGGGAATAAGAATAAAATAGACCAAAATTATTGTTGAAAAAGGTATATTATTTTAAAATTCCATTAAGAAAAGAAGGAAACAACGGCTGGCAGTGTTTTTATGTAGTTGCAGGTATCCATTTTTAATGGTTTTTCCAAGAAATGGATTACTTGAGAATATTGTTTTGCTTTTATTTTATCGCCGGTATCTACAGAGGAGGTAACCATAATTACTGATAGCTTTTGTGCAAAGGGCATTGTCTGTATGGCATCCAAAAACTCCCATCCATTCATCACTGGCATATTGATGTCTAAAAGTATCAGGTAATGTTGGTCTTCTACAAATTCTGCCGAAAGAAACTCCAATGCAATCTTTCCATCGCTGAAGGATAAGGGGCTTTCACTTAATTTACTTCTTGCCACCATTACCTTGTGCAAGAGTATTATCATTTTGTCATCGTCTATTATCAATACATTTAGGGTCATTCTGCAGTTTGGTTTTGAACGTTTTCTGTTTTTTGTACTATTTGCCTTATTATCTTATCCAATTCTACAGCCGATGAAGAAATGCTTTCTATTAAAGGTAAATTATCCATTTCGCTAGTATTACCTTGTTCAGAAAGTAAACTTGCCAATCCCATAATGCGTGCCAACGGCGCACGGACTATATGCGATTGCATCCAGGCAATTTCTTTTAGCCGTTTATTCTGCTCTTCTATCGACTGCAAATAACTCTTGCGGTCGCTTACATCTCTTTGAATATATATCCAATGGGTGAATCCTCCCTTTGCATCAGAAACTGGCGTAACAGAAACATTTGCCCAATACTTTTTCCCATCTTTTTTCTTGTTTACAAGCACCAAGTTACAGCTTTGCCAAGTGTTTAAAGACTCTTCCAATTTTTGCATCTCCTCGTCATCAAGTTCCGACCCAAGAAAGGCTTGCGGGTTAGCACCAATCAATTCCTCACTAGGATATCCGGTCATTTTTATAAACGCTTCGTTCACATAGATTATTGTGTTGTCTCCACCAGCCGTATCTGCAATAAGGATGGCATCTGTAGCATTGGTTATTACAGATTCCAATAGCCGCATTTTTTCTTCCTCTTCCTTTTTTAGCGTGATGTCCTGCATGGCACCAATCATCCTCACAGGTTTATTATTGGCATCAAGTATCATGTAGCCTCTATCCAATACGTATTTATAACTTCCATCAGCACAACGGAATCTATATTCCAATTGGAATATTGGGATGCCCTTTTTAAAATTAGCCGCCAAGGTTTTAGTCAGATGGCCATAATCATCCGGATGTATCTTTTCCCGCCACCACATTTCGCTATCCAGCACTTCCTCCTCTTTATACCCAAATACCCTTGTTATTCCTTGGTTTGACACTATTTTTTTCTTACCAATATTCCAATCCCAAATGGTATCACTTGTTGCTTTTGCCAAAATTTCGTAGCGTTCATTGCTATGAATCAATTTCTTTTCAATCCGTTTACGTTCTATGCTGTAAGTGAGGCTTTTGCTAAGTTGCGACAGGGTTAAATTATCCTTTATCAAATAGTCCGAAACGCCAAGGGAAAGTGTTTCTATACCAAATTTTTCATCACTATAGCCTGTCAATACAATTACGGGGGTTAGCTGCGCAAGTTGTATTATATCGTTTACTAAATTTTTTCCGCTATTATCTGGCAAGGAAAGGTCGAGAAACATTGCATCAAACGACACTCCGCTGGTAAGGAATCTCTTGGCTTCCGCAAAAGTTGATGCCCTTTCTATCGTAGTTCCAGTGGTAATTTCGCTCAAATATTCTTCTAGCAAAATAGCGTCGCCCAAATTGTCTTCTATAATCAGTAGGTTCTCTATTCTTGGGGTTGCCATCTTAATGTTTTAATGTTTTTCAAATAGACAAATGCAAAGTAAAGCGATTGAGAAATCAAAATTACGGTCACTTTGCTAATGAATTTTTAAAAGAGTCAATTGGACAAACAACGTTTAGTTAATTAATCAATTTTTAACGCTTACTGTAAGGTTATTCTTAAACAATTGCTATATCAGGATAAAAATAGAAACTTTTCATGCCAATTATGTCATGTATAACCAAAAATCATCGGAACTACTACAAAAATAGCTTTGTTGCAAAAGTTAAAATTACATCGAATGAGATTACCTTACCCTGTTATTGGTGGCTTTTAATTTAATTCGTGCCATGAAAAAAATAGTTCCCTATTTATTAGTGATAATCTTGGCAAGCTGTTCTTCCAAAAAGAAAATTCCAGATGTATCCCAGATAAATATTGATTTGAAAACATTAAGGTTTGAGAAAGATTTCTTTTCAATTGATACCAACAATATAGATGCAGGGCTGCAAACACTTTATACCAGGCAAGGCAATTTTTCTAAGGATTTCTTCTACAACATCCTCGGCATCCCTCCCTTTCCTGATAGTGTGGCGCATGATGCAAAGCTTTTTATTGCTTCGTACAAAAATATTTACGATGCTTCTATCCAGCCCTTCAAGGATTTTCAGCCCATAGAAAATAAGGTAAAGGAAGGATTAAAATTTGTTCACTATTACTTTCCAAAATATCCTTTACCCAATAAGTTGGTCACTTTTATTGGACCGCTAAATAGCTATGCGGGCATCATCACGCCCGACAATGCCATTGCCATTGGGCTGCAACTGTACATGGGCAAAAACTTCCCCGTATATCAATCAGACGAAATACTAAACCTATATCCAGCCTATGTTTCCAGAAAGTTTGAGCCAGAATACATTCCTATAAACTGTATGAAAAACATTGTGGATGATCTGTTTGCCAGCTTTCAGCCAAAAAGAACAAGTACGCAACTGATAGAAAAAATGATTGACGAAGGCAAAAAACAATATGTGCTGGATGCATTTTTGCCAAATACGCCCGATACTTTAAAAACAGGCTATACCCAAGAGCAATTAAGCAATTGCTACATATCGGAGAAAACGGTGTGGGGGTATTTTTTAGAGAGCGACTTGCTCTATCAAACTGATCCTACATTGATTAGCCCTTACGTAAATGATGGCCCAAAAACAAGCGAACTGGGCGAAGGCTCTCCCGGAAACATCGGGCTTTTTGTGGGATGGCAGATAGTAAAAAAGTATATGGAAAAGAATGACAAGATTACTTTGCAACAATTGATAGCCATGCCCGCCAAACAGATATTTGATGAGGCAAGGTATAAACCACACTAAGTATTACGTTTTAAGTTTTACGTAACACCTAAACGTACAACTTGCTTAGTTGTATTTACTAGGGGCTATCATTTCGAAGGCGGGTATCTGTACCTGAAATTTCTGTTTGTTATTTTGATTTTCCATAAAGTAGGTGCCGTGCATCTTGCCCATTTCTGTGCGCAGGTTGCAGCCGCTGGTATATTGAAACTGTTCGCCGGCTTCTATAAAAGGCTGCAAACCCACCACGCCTTCTCCCTCCACATCCCTGTTTTCGCCGTTGCTATCAAAAATATGCCAATGCCTGGTAAGCAACTTGATGGCAAAATTGTTATGGTTTTCTATAATGATGCGGTAAGCAAACATATACTCGCTGCCAAGTGGGTTGCTGTATGCCGGCTGAAAGAAAACTTCTACAGTAACAGATACCCCCGATGAAATTTTAGTAACCATCTGCTTAAATATTTTGCTAAAGATAAATGGAAATTACTTGCAACCCTTTCGAGGAACAAAAAGTTTTATTGTATTGATGAAATCCTTTCAAATTACAAACAAAATAGGCTGCCTCCAAATTATTGAAGGCAGCCCAGTAATGGTTTTATTTGGGGTTTATATCCTTCCCTGAGAAAATTCTATCCTTCTTTTCAAAAGAAGGATCCTTCCTTGGGAAATTTGTATCCTTTTTTTCAAAAGAAGTATCCTTCCCTGAAAAAATTATATCCTTTTTTTCAAAAGAAGGATCCTTCCTTGAAAAAATTATATCCTTTTTTTCAAAAGAAGGATCCTTCCTTGGGAAATAAGGGTATAAACATGAAAGGGAAGGGTTTAGCTGATTGGAAATGTGTTTAAACTTAGTAAAAATTGTATTATTGTGTTGGGAAGAAGAGCGATGTACAGCTTTTAATACTCGCAGTTGTTGTCTCAACTAGCTCAAATATTCAGCAAAGCTCGTCACTTGAGCTTACCAGTTGAAACAGTTTGTAACTGGAACTCGCTTATATAAACTCCCAATAACCGATTTGTACATCAACCGTACCTTTTCTTCCACCCAGCTACTTTATATTTGCGCCGCCCGCCGTATGCCTATAAATATTTTGGGCTTTTATTTTTTAAATTGATACTGATACAAATGAATATTAACAAGAAGATTATGGTGTTGGTGGCAGTTGCGTTTACAGTACTACAAGTGCAGGCACAACAGAAGAAGAAGGAACGCAAGGGCGAATTTTATTTTTCGTGGGGATATAACAAGGAGTGGTACACCCGCAGTAGTGTGCATGTGATTCAACCGAGCCTAGGAAACGATTATAAATTTAAAAGCATAGAAGGACACGATCATCCAGGATGGGATGAAGGACTTTTTCATATTGCACTGTCTATCCCTCAATACAATTACCGCTTGGGTTACATCTTTGATAAGAAGAGAGGACTAGGTTTTGAAATAAACTTTGATCATACCAAATTTATTTTTGCCGATCAGGATGCGCATATTGTAGGTAAGATGAACAATAGACATGTTGATACTACTGTGGCATTTAATGATAAAAATGGTTACTACTATTATCTGAACAATGGTGCAAACTTTCTGTTGTTTAACCTAACCAAGCGCTGGCATTTTTATGCGGATGCCAACAACAATTTTAAATTGGATGGTTTTGCAAAGGGTGGTATTGGGCCAGTTATTCCACACGTACAAAATATGTTTGGCTATACCCCAACCGGAGATTCGGAAGTAAACAAACCACACTTTCAGCTTGGTGGCTGGAACATAGGTGCCGAAGCAGCAGTAAGGGCTACTTTTTATAAAACAGTTTATCTGGAGTTTGCCAACAAGGTAGACTTTGCCAGCTATAGCGGCCTACGGATATATGAAGGCCACGCAAGACAAAGTTTTGGCACGTACGAAATGATATTGAGCTTGGGCGTTACATTCCCTACTGGACGTAGGGAAAAATAACCACCCTTTTACTTCATTTGAGAATATATTTCTTCTATTATATCTTGGTATTTTTCTGTTATCACTTTTCGTTTTAGGCTTAGTTTAGGTGTCATTTCGCCACCATCCACACTCCATTCCTTAGGCAATAAGGCAAACTTTTTCACCTGCTCTATGTGATTGAAAAAGTCATTGTAACTATCTACTATCGTTTTAAAATGAGCTAAAACTGCTGGGTGTTTTACTATTTCATCATTACTTGTAAAAGGAATATTCTTATCCTTCAGCCATTGTTTTAAGGTAGAAAAAGAAGGTACTATCAGTGCCCCTACAAACTTTTTCTCCGCACCTATCACCATTATCTGTTCAATAAAAGGGCTTTCCTTAAACTTATTTTCTATGGGCTGTGGTGCCACATATTTTCCACCACTTGTTTTAAAAAGCTCTTTCTTGCGGTCAGTAATTTTAATACAACCCCCGTCCCACACACCAACATCCCCGGTATGCAACCACCCATCTATTATTGTTTCGGCGGTAAGGTCGGGGCGTTTGTAATAGCCAGCCATCAAACAAGGACCCGATACCAGTATTTCACCGTCATCTGCAAGTTTCACTTCAATTCCATTTAGTGGCGGACCAACGGTGCCAAACTTATTTCCTTCGGTTGATTTTCTATTTACACTTATTACGGGGCTATTCTCCGTAGGGCCATAACCTTCGTAAACGGGTATCTTGGCTGCATTAAAAATACGCAGCAACTTTAGCTGGCACGCCGCACCACCTGTAACAATAAAAGAAACATTGCCCCCTAGTGCCTCCCGCCATTTACTAAACACCAGTTTATTCGCTATTGCCAATTGTAAATTGTACCACCAACCACCATCAATTTGATTATCATATTTACCTCCAATGCTAACCGACCAAAAGAACAACCGCCGTTTTACTCCCGTCAGCTCATTCCCTTTGTTCATTATTTTTTCAAAAACCTTTTCCAACAAACGAGGCACAGTACTAAACCCATTAGGTTTTATCTCTTTCAGGTTATCGCCAATGGTGTCCATGCTTTCAGCGTAATAAATACTTATCCCGCTATACATATACATATAGGTAACCATTCGCTCAAAAACATGGTTTAGTGGCAGGAAGCTGAGAACACGCCAATCGGGTCTATCCTCAAACGGAAAACTTTCCTTACTCAGCCGCACATTGGCATAAATACTTTCATGGGTAAGCACCACGCCTTTGGGTGTACCTGTAGTACCCGAGGTATAAATAATAGTGGCAGTGTGTGAGGTGGGTATACCTTTTTTTAGGGTAAGCATGGCTTCCCTACTTTCTTCGGTGGCTAAAAGATTTATCTCTTTCCAATTATTGGTGTTTTCTATCGTATCAAAAGTGTAGATACGTTGCAATGATGGCAATGCTTCTTGCACATCCCTTATTTTTTGTAGCATCTCCGCATTGCTTACAAACATATATTTCACCGCCGCATCCTTCAATATAAAGGCTATTTCTGCATGGCTTGTTGTTGGGTAAACCGGCACCAGTATTGCACCAATCTGTTGCACCGCCATATCCACCACCATCCATTCAGGGCGATTATTGCTGATGATACCAATTTTATCTGCTCCTTCCGCAGTCATATCATTGCCCGAAACCCCGAGTTGTAACAATCCGGCACTCAAGGTATCTGTAAGATTCTGTACTATTTCGGTAGAATATTTTCCCCAATTACCATTTTCTTTTGCAGCTAGCATATCCTCCTTCGGAAAATGAGTCAACTGGTATCCTATGCAATCAAATAAGCGTCCGCTGTTTTCCATAATGGCAATCAATAAAAGTAAATAATACTATTTGCATCAAATTTACAATTACTAATTTACACTGACTTTATTTATTACTTTCTAAATGGTAAATTTTATATCTAAGATATTTAAACGGTGATGGTTTTATCATTTAATTCCCTTGCTTTGTGGCAGTTTATTTTACAATTATGTCAGAAAAATTTAAAATCCCCCGGCAACACTCCCGATTCAATATATACCAACGGCTATTTGTTGAATTACTGAACACACATGCAAAAGAATGGAATGTGCCAAACAAAAAAGTTAATACACTATTGCACATTCAGGAAGAATGGGCGAAAGACCTCACTGCAATACCCGATAGTACCACACACAATCATGATGCGGTGCATAAACGGAACGAAACCTTGGCAAAATTTTATGCAGAGATTGAACTTGTTTTGGAATATCACCTACTTAATAATGAAAATATAACTAGGGCAGATAAGGTTCTACTATGTATTAGTGGATTTTAATTCTTAATCAATTAATTTAAAAAAATTGGGCTATCCTAAGTATTAACTTAGAGATAGCCCATTTGCATCCTTTCATACTATGGGGGCAAATTATTTTTGTACCACTTGGCTTTCTAATGTGTAAACCAATTTTCCAACACTTCCAATCAAATTGGCAGGTACTTTGTTTTTTTGCGCTCCTATTACAAGATCCCCTACAAATTGATCAAAGTCAGCACTGGCTGCTTTTGTTCCCATTCTTGGATTCGTTGCCGGATTGTGCGCTGCCGTCATACTTAAGCCCGTGTAAGTATAATCTTTAGAACCGGTAGCTACACAGAAAAAATCTGTAAGATTCATACTCAATTCTGTAAATCCAGTTAGGTTACCACTACCCACTTCATTAAGTAATACGGAGAAAAACTTCTTGTTAAGTGAAGCATCAGCCGCAATTACAAAAATAGTGCTGTCCACTACAGAGCGTAATGCCAATCGGCCAGCTTGTATCATGGCACCCGACGTACTTTTGGGATCTTTTACCATCACCGAACCACCCACACTGTCGTACAATGTTGGAGCAGTTGATGTACTTTTTTTACATGATGTAAGGAATGGCATAGAGCCAATTACACCCACAACGGCTACAATAGCCAGTAACGATTTGAAATTTGTCTTTTTCATTTTTTGCTTTTTTTGTTTTAAAATAAATTGTTTATTGCCTTGTAAGCTTTGTATGTAAACGAAGTGGATGCTACCGGGCAACCGCTTTGAATCTGATTTTTTGATGGAATAAATCTTTCAGCATTGTAACTAAGGCTGTTTTTAAAGCTTGTAGTAATTTGTTCTGCCGAAGTTTTTGCCGGATAATAACTAAACACCGTAATCCTGCTATCTGGATTACAAAGCACATGATCCACACCCTTTTGTTGGTAAAGCCAGGCAGTAATCTTAGCAGCGTCGTCCTTTGTTATTGGTTCTTTTATATCAATCCTTGCCATTGCCAACATATTTACATCAGGGGCTTTATGCCTTGTAACTATGTAGATGTGAATGGACAAAACAACGGTAAAAAGCAGAAATACCGCCCCCGCTATTTTTAATACTTTTTTTAATGATTCTTGTTTCATTACTAATTTTTTTTATTAAAAGAAATAAGTGGTTTTACAACCCTTAAAATTTGTCTGCCAAAAACAGATACGAGAGAGGGGAAAGAATGGATTTAAAAAGAAAAATATTTTTTGGGGATTTATTTTAGGTAATGATAACGGTCTTTTTATTGGGGTTAATCTGATGGATGATTTAAATAAATTGGGATGAAATTTAGGCTCCAGAAAGTCGCCGTCTAGATTGCCGCAAATCTGCGGGAGGTTAGACGGCGAACGTCTGAGTAGAATTACTTCTTCGGCAACCCAGACGGCGACCGTTTAGGCTGCCGCACATCTGCAGGAGGTCAGACGGCGACTTTCTGAGCAGAATTACTTCTGCGGCAATCTAGATTTACAAATTGTATTTCATGATTTTGAGTGGAATAGGAATTATCGAAGAAGTTAGATTTACTTCCTAATAAAAACAGCTAAAAGCCCATAAGTTTGGTAATGCTTGCCTGTAGCCTGCTTTTGGCCAAGAATTGTTTTTCGAGTTCTGTATTAAAGGGTATCGGGGTATCGAGACTGGCGCAACGCATAATGGGTGCATCGAGATAAGAGAAACAGTTTTCGGCAATCCAAGCGGCTATTTCACCACCAATGCCTCCTGTTAAAGTATCTTCATGAACAATCAGAACCCTCCCTGTTTTTTGTACAGCATAGGCAATACTATTATAATCTAACGGCAATAATGTCCGTAAATCCAAGATATGTAAGGATGTTTCCGGGTGTTGCTTTTGGTATTCCAAAGCCCAATGCACACCAGCACCGTAAGTGATAATGGTAATGTCATCCCCTTTGTTTACCAAGTTTGCCTTGCCTATTTCCACTTCATAATATTGGTTTGGCACATTGCCGGAAATGCTTCTGTATAGGGCCTTATGTTCAAAATAAAGGACAGGATTTGGGTCATTTATCGCAGCAATCATCAATCCTTTTGCATCAAATGGATTCGATGGATACACCACTTTCAAGCCGGGCACATGCGTAAACCAAGCCTCATTACTTTGGCTATGAAAAGGACCTGCACCCAAACCAGCACCCGTAGGCATCCGTATCACCACTTCGGCCTTTTGTCCCCAACGGTAATGTATCTTGGCAAGGTTATTTACAATCTGATTAAATCCTACAGAAACAAAGTCAGCAAACTGCATCTCAACAACGCTTTTAAATCCTTCCAAACTAAGCCCCAATGCAGTTCCAATTATTGCGCTTTCGCATAGTGGCGTATTGCGTATCCTATCCTTGCCGAACTCTTGTACAAGACCTTCTGTCAATTTAAAAACACCACCATATTCGGCAATGTCCTGCCCCATTAATACTAAATTTGGATGCTTTTTAAGAGATTGTTGTAGGCTCTCTTTTATTGCTTCCAGAAAACGTTTTTGTGTATTTGGTTGGTTTTCCAATTCTTTTTCTGAAGTTACAACCGGCCAGTTTTCATGCCCTATATGTTTTTCAGCATAAACATCGTTTACCTCTTCCAGAATGTCGTGGGCAAAAGGGTTTGGTTTATCTGCTATTGCCCATTCGCTATCTATGTAAGTTTTTATCTCATTTTTAATCTGGGCAATCTGCGTTGTGGTAATGGCACGTTCATCCAGCAAAAACTTTTCAAAGCTTACTATCGGATCTTTTTGTGACCACTCTTGCACCAATCCTTTTGGTATGTTTTTATCAATGCTCGATTCTTCGTGTCCCCCCATCCTGAAAGTCCGGAACTCAATCAGATAAGGTTTTTTGTCCCTTATACAGGCTTCCCGTATTCCTTTTACCGCATCAAACACCTGAAGAATATTATTACCATCCACGCTGGCACTTTCTACGCCGTATCCTTTTGCCTTATCTATCAATTCTTCACAACGATACTGCTCTGAGGTAGGCGTACTCAATGCATAGCCATTATTCTCTATGGCAAATATTACTGGAAGTCCCCATACCGCAGCCACATTGAGTGCTTCATGAAAATCGCCTTCGCTTGTGCCGCCATCACCAATAAAAGCAAGAGAAACCTTATTTTGTTTTTTAAGGTTATGGGCTAAAGAAACACCATCAGCTACAGAAAGCGTTGCCCCCAAATGAGAAATCATGCCGCAGATATGATGGTCGGTACTGCCAAAATGGAAACTGCGTTCGCGCCCTTTTGTAAAGCCATCCTTACCGCCTTGCCATTGGATGAATAATTTTTGTAGCGGTAGGTGACGCGTTGTAAAAACACCCAAATTGCGGTGCTGTGGCATTATCCATTCATCAGTTTGCATGGCAAGAGTAGCTCCCACGCTGATAGCTTCTTGCCCAAGACCGCTAAACCACTTGCTTACCTTGCCTTGGCGGTAGAGGATAAGCATCTTTTCTTCTATCAATCGTGGCAGCAATAAGTGCTTATATATGTCTATAAGTTCCTGATCATAAAACCCCAAACGATTGATGTACATAGCAAACTAATTTAAGATGCCACCAAATTAGTTGTATTTATCGAAGATTTGAAAGGCGTGCCAAACAAAAAAGCCGAATTACTTACGTAATTCGGCTTTATACACATTTTGTGGTTAATTACTTAATCTCTTTTTGCAAATCGGCTCAACAATTTTAGAATTTCAATGTACAACCAAACAATTGTAACCATCAATCCAAAAGCGCCATACCACTCCATATATTGTGGGGCACCTTGCTCTGCACCTTTTTCTATCATATCAAAATCCATGATTAGGTTCAGTGCGGCAATAGCAACAATAAACAAACTGATACCAATTCCAAGAGGGCTACTATCGTATAAGAACGGCATGTTTACATGAAACAATCTCAACACCATGCTTATCATATAGAAAACAGCTATCCCCATTGTTGCAGAGATAAGGATGCTTTTAAACTTTTCTGTTGCCCTTATAATTCTGAAGTTGTATAGCAGGAACATGGCAATGGCAACGCCAAAAGTTAATCCTACCGCTTGCATCACCAATCCAGGATAGGTCTTTTGGAATGCATCATTCATGATGGCTGAAATTCCGCCAAGGAAAAAGCCTTCCAAAATGGCATAAAGTGGTGCGATGTACTGCGCCCAATTTGGTTTGAAGATAATGGCAAACGCACAAATCATCCCGCCAAAAACACCCGTAAGCATCAAGCCTGTCATTAGGGTTTGATTATGATTTGCATATAAATTCCAAGAATACGCAGCCGCACCCATTACCATCAATAACAAAAAACCAAACTTATTCATAGTACCCCTTACCGTCATGGTGCCTTGTAGTGAAGCATCTATGTTTGCACTCCTATCAAAAATCTTTTCAGTTAAGGTAGGGTTTCCAGATTTAAACAATTCCATTATAATAACTTTTTAGTTGACACAAATATAAACACAGAACTTTTTAAAATAAGCGTTAAAGTTGTTAATGGGCAATCGGTTCTTTGGTTGAACTATCAAAAATTGCATTCCTTTTATTTGCCCCTCAACAGTTTATAAATTTTGATTGCACCCATTAACAAAGCAATAAATAGAACAAGCCCCACCAATCCCCAAACCAAACTGATACTTTGTTTTACCACTACAAGCATCACTATGGCAATAAGAAAAACTGTGGCTACCTCATTCCAAAGACGTAATTGCTGCGAAGTATATTTAAAAATCCCTTTTACTTGTTGGGATAAGATTACCTGAATTGAAAAATGATAGCCGTATAAAAAGATGACGAACACAAGCTTTATCAGCAGCCACCTACCTTCTTCTTCAAAAAGTACAGTATTCCACTTGCCCATGAACAAAATAGTGGATCCCAAAATGAGCGTAATTACTGCCGATGGCCAGGTGATTCCATACCATAACCGCTTCATCATGATGGTAAATTGTTGCTGCAATGCCTCTTTTATCTCCTCTGGTTTTTCCAGTGCCTCTACATTATAGATGAATAGTCGGGGCATATAGAACAAGCCTGCAAACCAGGTAACAATAAAAACAATGTGAAGGGCCTTGAAGTATAAATACATATCCTGCGTTGAATGAATGATGCTACAATAGTTTTTTAATGGCGCAAAGGTATCCGGTATTGAAAAAAGTATTTCTCCAGTAATGAAATATCAATCATAAATAATAAAATCAGTTATTAGTACACTTTAATTTCCTATTTTTCCGCCTTAATTAATTTTATATGGCAAAAATATTAGTTACCGGTGGTTGCGGCTTTATCGGTTCGCACACCATTGTAGATTTAATTGAAAATGGCTTTGAAGTAGTTTCTGTGGACGACAACTCCCGTTCTTCAATAAATTCATTGGAAGGAATAGAAAAAATTACTGGCGTTAAAGTTAAAAATTACACACTCGATTTGAAAGGGTTCGAGGCAACTAGAAACATATTTGTTGAGAATCCAGATATTACCGGTATCATCCATTTTGCCGCTTACAAGGCAGTGGGAGAATCGGTAGAGAAGCCTTTGTTTTACTTCGAAAACAATATGTTTTCCCTGATAAACCTATTGAAATGTGTGGAAGAGTTTAATGTTCCCTACTTCGTTTTTTCTTCTTCTTGCACCGTTTATGGCAATCCGGATGCAATTCCGGTAACCGAAAAAACGCCTACCAAAAAAGCTGAAAGCCCGTATGGCGCTACCAAGCAAATGGGCGAGGTGATGATAGAAGATTTTTCAAGGAAAGCAGATACCACTTCTATTTTGCTTAGATATTTTAATCCCGTAGGTGCGCATCCTTCCATAAATATTGGCGAATTGCCTATTGGAAGACCCATGAATCTGGTGCCTGCAATTACCCAAACCGCTATTGGCAAATTGCCTAAAATGATAGTTTATGGCGATGATTATCCTACAAGAGATGGTAGTTGCTTGCGAGATTACATTCACGTTTGCGATATTGCCCATGCACATACATTGGCTTTGCAATATTTGATTGACAAGAAAAATACATCTAAATGTGATGTTTTCAACTTAGGTTCTGGTAATGGAGTTACTGTTTTGGAAGCTATAAAAACATTTGAAGCGGTAAGCGGTGTAGCACTTAATTATGAAATTGGCCCAAGAAGAGGTGGCGATGTGGTAGCTATTTATGCAGATAATAAATACGCGGTAGAGGGATTAGGCTGGAACCCAAAATATACCCTTGAAGATATGATGGATACTGCTTGGAAATGGGAGCTAAAACTGAAGGAAGAAGGTAAATAGTACACTTAATCACTAAAAGATTCAATTGAATGGAACATATATTCAATTGAATCTTTTAGTGAATCAATTGAAGGAATGTTTGAACCAACTGAATCTTTCTTTGATTCAATTGAATTTATTTTCCATTCAATTGAAGGAATCTTTGAATCAATTGAACATATCTTCGATTCAGTTGGAGGAATGTTCCATTCAATTGAATTTATGATCATTTAATCAGTGGTTTAACCCCAATAATCAATATTTACAATTATGAAAGTATTAATGGTTTGTTTAGGAAACATTTGTAGAAGCCCTTTGGCAGAAGGCATTTTGCAAGCAAGGGCAAATGCTGCTGGATTGGATTGGCAGGTGGATAGTGCAGGAACCGCCAATTATCATGTTGGCGAAACGCCTCATAAACTATCCATAAAAGTGGCAGGGGAACATGGAATTGACATCAGTAAAAAACGTGTTCGTCAGTTGAATAAACTAGACTTTACCTTGTTTGACAAGATTTATGTGATGGATAAGGAAAACTACAATGGTGCAAAACGTATTGCTGGTGACAGTTGGGACGTGAGCAAAATAGATTATTTATTGAATGAAACCTATCTTGGCGAAAACCGAGAAGTGCCCGACCCTTGGTATGGTGGCTATGAGAATTTTAAGGAAGTATATGCTTTATTGTATGAGGCTTGTGGGAGGATACTAGAGAATAAGTCGTAAGACATAAGTCGAAAGTCGAGAGTCGTAAGTCAACAGTTAAGCTATGTTGTCTATATACTTTGACTTACAACTCTCAACTTTCAACTAAAAAAAAAAGAATGGCAAAAGCAACAGTTAGTTTACCACAGGGAACAAGGGATTTTTCGGCAGATGTGGTGCGTAAAAGGAATTATATATTTAATACTATCCGCAATGTTTTTGAGTTGTACGGCTTTGCGCCACTCGAAACACCAGCCATGGAGAACCTAGAAACCCTGATGGGGAAATATGGTGAAGAGGGCGACAAGCTGATATTTAAGATATTGAATAATGGTTTGGACAATACAGCCAAGCACGAACAGATAAGAACGGATTTTGAAAAGGTATTGGAAGGGAAAAATACCAAGTCCATTACTGAGCGGGCACTTCGTTATGACTTGACGATTCCTTTTGCACGATATGTGGCAATGAATTATGGGCAACTGACCTTGCCCTTCAAGCGCTACCAGATTCAACCGGTTTGGCGTGCAGACAGACCACAAAAAGGACGATACAGAGAGTTTTATCAATGCGATGCTGATGTGGTGGGCAGTACAAGTTTGCTGAATGAGGTAGAACTGGCTAATATATATGCCACTGTATTTGAAAAGTTAGGCGTTGATGTAGAGATAAGGATTAATAGCAGAAAGATTTTGGCTGGTATAGCTGAGGTTATTGATGAATCTGAAAGAATAGTTGATATAACTATTGCTATTGACAAACTAGATAAGGTAGGAGTAAATGGCGTAATAGAAGAGCTAAGAAAACAGGGAATTAGTGAAGAAAAGATACGTTTACTTAATGACTTTATCCTACTTCAAAGTCGAAAAATTATGTTTGGAGAAGGTGCTGTTAAAGAAAG
>JANYEU010000142.1 GCA_025362915.1 Chitinophagaceae bacterium
CACACGGGTAATGCCAAGGCTCTTGCGCTTCTCGTACACCTGATCATCCGTGCAGGTGCCTTGTAATATTTTTGCAATCTGCTCATCACTAAAGCCATTCTTTTTGGCTTCTTTCATTAAATCTTCCGGTAAAGTTTCCAAACGATAGCCACTTATTTCTTTTTCTATGTCACAAATCTTTCTGATTTGATATAGAAACCAACGGTCTATGCCTGTTGCCTGCGCAATACTTTTTACAGTAGAGCCTTGCATCAATGCATCCTTAATTCTAAATATCCTATCCCACTTCGGCGTCTTGATATATTCCACTATCTCCTCGCTCTTCATCATGCTCTTACCATAGTAGCCAAGGCCTATCGCATCATTTTCCAAACTCACACAAGCCTTTTGCAATGCTTCATTAAAGCTTCTTCCAATGGCCATTACCTCACCCACGCTCTTCATCTGAAGACCCAGTGTATCATTCGCACCCTTAAACTTATCAAAATTCCAACGTGGAATCTTTACTATTACATAATCCAATGCCGGTTCAAAATAGGCAGAGGTTGTTTTTGTAATCTGATTCTTCAATTCATCAAGCGTGTAACCAATGGCCAATTTTGCAGCAATCTTTGCAATGGGATAACCGGTAGCCTTACTGGCCAACGCAGAAGAACGGCTTACACGTGGATTAATTTCTACAGCAATCAATTCTTCTGTTTCAGGGTTTTGTGCAAACTGTACGTTGCAACCACCATGAAAATTACCAAGGCTACGCATCATCAACATTGCTTTGTTACGCATATCCTGATAGGCAGTATCGCTCAATGTCATTGCTGGGGCAACGGTAATACTATCTCCCGTATGAACACCCATCGGATCAAGGTTTTCCACGGTACATATAATGACTACATTATCATTCTTATCACGCAGTAATTCCAATTCAAATTCTTTCCAACCCAACACTGCTTTTTCTACCAATACTTCGTGGATAGGACTCGCTTTCAAACCTCTTTCAAGCGCAGCATCCAAATCATCCTTGGTATGAACAAAGCCTCCACCAGTACCACCCAATGTAAACGAAGGACGGATTACCAATGGAAAACCTATTTTTTGTGCAAACTCTTTTCCTTCCAGGAAGCTGTTGGCAACATGACTTGGTGCTACGGCAATACCAATTTTTACCATCAACTGACGGAACTTCTCCCTATCCTCAGCGGTATCTATCGCAGCCACATCCACCCCAATCATGCGGCAGTTATACTTCTCCCATATACCTTGTTCGTCAGCTTCCTTACATAGGTTCAGTGCTGTTTGTCCACCCATCGTTGGTAGTACAGCGTCTATCTTGTTCTCTTGTAATATCTTTTCTATACTTTCTACTGTTAATGGAAGCAAGTACACCCTGTCTGACATCATAGGGTCTGTCATGATAGTAGCGGGATTACTATTAATCAAGATAACTTCTATCCCTTCTTCACGAATACTACGTGCGGCTTGCGTTCCAGAGTAGTCAAACTCACAGGCTTGTCCAATAATAATTGGCCCTGAACCAATGATAAGTACCGATTTAATTGAATTGTCCTTAGGCATAATTTATTTTTAAAAAATCGTGCAAATGTAAGTGCCACAGGCAAAGGCATTACAATTAATTTTAAGCAAATGCACTAAAAGACAAAGAGACCACAACAATATGTTGCAGTCTCTAATTTATTTTGGAGTCATCTAGTTTTAAAAGAAAGCGACCTATCCGAAGAGTTGGTCACTTTTTATTTTGCCCGGTTCTAAATTAGATTTTCACACCCCACGTATGAATCTAAACGTTTGGGATAATGCAAAAATATAGCTGGGCAGACTTTATGAAACGGATGAAATAACCCATTTTTGCGCCCGTGAAAACACCCATACACTTGTGGCAACTTTGTTATTAATCGGCTGAAAAAAGACTTTTAAAGGCAGGAATAGACTTAATCTAATTGAAGACGCCCAAGCCTATTTATCAAATAAATTAACTTATGCCATCTATATCTATAAATTCGTTCCCTAATTGGTTATATATGAAAGTGCTTCTACTATTGTTTATTATGATAATTTCACTCACCTCCTGTTATACTTTCAAGATGGACATTGGTAAGGGCGCGCCCAAAACAAATACGCAAACCGTTCATAAAAAGAAGTGGTATTTATTATGGGGACTTGCCCCATTGAATACGGCAGATGCCAAAAAGATGGCTAAAGGAGCTGCTAACTACACCATAAAATCGCAGGTTAACATCTTAGATATATTAATTGGATTGCCTACCGCTTACTTTTTGAGAAGTGAAACCGTAAGTGTTAAGAAGCAATTTGTACCCAAGGTTGCAAAACCACAAAAGCAGGTGGTTATTAAAAAAACAAAGACTCCATCTGCCATTGATTCCACTAAACATAACATTCGGTAATCGTTTATTACTTTCAATCATGCCATATACATCCCTTTTCCGGAAACGCTACCGTTGATTTTTCCGAGAATTATTTTTTAGGCAATTAACTTCACGCAGTTACTATAGTATAAAATCTAGTCGATTTATAAGAATTGCTGATTGCCTAAATGAAGTATATATGAAAGTAAGGGGGTTGCGATGGGTTGTACTTGGGTTGATTGTATTAATCACCATCATCAACTATCTGGATAGGGGTACGCTCAACTACATGTGGATTACCAATACTAAGGTAAACTACCATTTAGTTAGCGATAGCAGTAAGGAAAGCAATTCCGCTTATGCAATATTTAATCCTGCCAGCAAAAGCTACACACTACACAATGCAGGTGGAACTACCAAAACTGTAACAGAAGAATCAATTGTAATAAATAGCAATAAAGGCAGTATTCAATACATTAAAAAAGGAGGAATAGCTATTGATCTTGGTTTGGTAGATGCTACCGCCAATGCCGCCGAAATGAGTAAACAATCTAAAAAGATACTCTCCTACATCACCATGTTTTTCATGTTTGCTTATGGCACCAGTCAATTAATATCAGGTAAAATTTATGATAGGGTTGGCACGAGAAAAGGGTTCTTGTTTTCTGTAATCCTTTGGAGTTTCTCAGATATGGCTACTTGTTTTGCAACCGGCGTATCATCCCTTATTTCTTTTAGGGTGCTGCTTGGCTTGGGCGAAGCAGGCCCTTGGCCGGGTACGGTGAAGAGCAATGCAGAGTGGTTTCCTGTAAAAGAGCGTGCTTTTGCACAAGGTCTTTTTGGTGCGGGAGGCTCTGTGGGTTCCATCCTTGCGCCCGTTATTATTTCTATGCTATATATTGCCTTTGGATGGCAACATACCTTTGTTGTGGTGGGTTCGTTGGGTGTACTTTGGTTGATTCCATGGTTCATTATCAATAAAACTTCCCCGGCCACCCATCCTTGGATTACCGACGAAGAAAAAGAATACATACTAAGTGGGCAGCCTGAAAACAAGGTTGTTAATGATAAGGCAAAGAGTTGGGGAGAATTATTAAAAAGAAAAGAAAGCTATGCACTCATTCTCGGCAGGTTCTTTCTCGACCCTATCTGGTGGATGTTCGTTACTTGGTTACCCATTTATCTGGGCGAAGTATTTAAACTGGACATCAAACAGATCGCCTTCTCTGCATGGGTTCCTTATGTGGGTGCTGCCATTGGGGCAATTGCTGGTGGATGGTTTTCTGGGTCTCTCATAAAGAAAGGGGTTGCCATAAACAAAGCTAGAAAAACGGCCATTCTGATAGGTGCCTGTGTTACATTACCCGCAATGATTGCGGCTGCCTATGCTTCTACTGCCCTAATTGCAGTGATATTGATGGCGTTTATATTGGGCGGGTTTCAGTTTGCAGTGGTTAATATTCAAACCTTTGCCAGCGACTTTCACACAGGTAAAACCGTTGGTTCATTGGCTGGTTTGGGTGGTGCGGCGGCCGTATTGGGAACAATCAGTAGCATGTTCGCCATTCCTTATATCACCGCAGGAGGCAACTGGTTTCTATTCTTTGCAATGGGAGCCATAATGTTGCCTTTATCCATCCTATCAATATTCATTTGTTCACCCAAAAAATAATCTACATACTCATTTTTAAAATATACAGTTATGGAAAAAAGGAAATTACCCGGAACAGACATTTTACTATCACCCATCACGTATGGTGCATTTGCTATTGGAGGTTGGTTTTGGGGCGGTGCCGATGAAGGAGAAGCCATTAAAGCAATAGACGCTGCAATAGACAATGGCATAACAACCATAGATACCGCTCCCATTTATGGCATGGGACATAGCGAAAATGTAGTGGGCAACACCATCAAAGGCAAGCGTGATAAGGTGCAGATATTAACCAAGTTTGGTATGCGCTGGGATGTAACAGCCGGAGATTTTACTTTTGACACAAAGGATAATGATGGTAATCCTGTAAAGGTTTATAAATATAACGGTAAGGAAAGCGTTATTTATGAATGTGAGCAAAGCCTAAAACGACTTCAAACAGACTATATAGATTTATTGCAAATGCATTGGCCCGATAGCACTACGCCGATTGAAGAAACAATGGAAGCGCTTGAAATACTAAAGCAACAAGGAAAAATCAGGGCTGCAGGTGTTTGTAATACACCAGTCGCTTTGCTGGAAAAAGCCATTAAATGCACCGTGATATCCACTAATCAGGTGGGATATAGTATGGTAAACAGAGGTATAGAAAAAGAATTGATTCCTTTTTGTTTGGAACATGGCATTGGTATCCTCCCACATACTTCTTTGCAAAAAGGATTGTTGACTGGCAAAATAAAACCGGGACATCAATTTGGTGAAGGTGACCACCGACCAAATACCGCTTACTTTCAACCACATAATCATGCGGAAGTAATGAAAATGCTAGCCGTAATTCAACCGATTGCTGATGCTAGAAGTATCAGTTTAGCTCAACTAACCATCAACTGGACCATGCAGCAACCTGCAATCACATCTGTATTGGTTGGTGCGAGAAATGCTGAACAGATGTTGGATAATGTAAAAGCTGTTTCTTTTAAGTTAAATACTGATGAACTGGAAACAATAAATAATGCTTTGGGAGCGATGGATTTGAAACTTTAAGTCGATAGTTAAAAGTCAAGAGTCGAAAGTAAGAAAGGGGTAACCACTTAAAACTTTCGACTCTTGACTCTCAACTTTTGACTTGATGACCTAATGCTTAAAATGCCTCAACTCGGTAATAACCATCGCTAAGTTATTTTGAACGGTATATTCAATACTGTCCTTATCCCTGATAGAACCGCCTGGTTGTATAAATGCTTCAATACCTTCCTCATGCGCCATTTGAACACAGTCATTGAATGGGAAGAAAGCATCGCTTGCCAATACCGCACCCTTCAAATCTATCTTGAATTGTTTTGCTTTTTCTATCGCCTGACGTAAGGAATCTACCCTGCTGGTTTGTCCACAACCTTTGCCTACCAAGCGTTTATCTTTTATCAAGGCAATGGCGTTACTCTTTAAATGCTTACAGATAATGTTAGCAAATGCCAAGTTCGCTTTCTCGTCTTGGGTAGTTTGTCGCCCGCCTACTTCCTTCCAAGCGGCAAAGTTTCCGTTGTCAGTTCCTTGGTAAAGAGTGCCACCAAGCAACGATTTAAACTGACCATTAGTAGCTCCAACTGATACTTCTTTCAATTCCAATAATATCCTATTCTTCTTGCTTTTTAGTACCACCAATGCGTCTTCATCAAAGGCAGGGGCTATCAAAACTTCAAAGAATATTTCGTTTATTGCTTCGGCAGTATCCTTTCCTATTGTTCCATTACTCACCAATACACCACCAAAAGCACTTTCTGGGTCACCCGCCAATGCCGCTTCCCAACTTTCTTTTACCGTTTCTCTTTCGGCAATGCCACATACATTGGTATGCTTGATTATTCCAAAAACAGATGCTTCGCTTCCCTTAAATTCACCAATCAATTGTATGGCTGCATCCACATCTACCAAGTTATTGTACGATAATTCCTTACCGTTCAACTGCGTGAAACTGTTTGATAAATCACCATAAAAAGTAGCTTGCTGATGTGGGTTTTCGCCATAACGCAGTACTTGCTTTTGCGAACTTGTTTGGAAGGTAGTGTTGGTTGGGTTAAAGTAATTGCTGATGGCAATATCGTAGTTCATCACCACTTCAAAAGCCTTGGCGGCAAATGCTTTGCGCTGCTCGATGCTTAACGCGCCAGATTGTTCCCTCAGCAAAGTTTCCAATACACCATAGTCTGTTTTGGCAGCTATTACGGTAACGTCTTTATAGTTTTTTGCGGCGGCGCGTATCATGGATGGGCCGCCTATGTCTATCTTTTCTATTATCAATGCCTCTTCGGTCGTGTTCTTCAATGTCTCCTCAAACGGGTACAAATCTACTATCACCAAGTCTATTTCCGGTATGCCGTATTGCTTCATCTCTTCCAAATCCTGCTCCACATACCTTCTTCCCAAAATACCGCCAAACACAGATGGGTGAAGGGTTTTAACCCTTCCGCCAAGGATGGATGGGTAAGTGGTAAGGCTTTCCACTGGCACACAAACGATGCCTTCGTTTTCTAAAAACTGTTGTGTTCCTCCGGTGGAGTAGATGGTAATACCTTGCGCTTGCAATTCTTTACCTAACGTTGCCAAACCATCTTTGTAGAAGACGGAAATGAGTGCCGACTGTACTTTTTTCTGCATAAAAGAGCTTTTTTGGTTGATGTTATCTCATCAACGACCATGAAAAATTTTGAGCCGCAAATGTAGTAGTTGTCAGTGGTCTGTTATCAGTTGTTGGTGATTAATGAATTCTATTTTGTTTTTTTAAACCAACCTGTAACCACTAAAAGCCTTAATTATCAGCAGATGTAAACCTGGTTCCATCTCTTAGGATACTTGCATGGTAGGGTTGAAAATAATGTTTGTCAAGCGATAATAAATGTTGGATTAGTTTCACTGCAAAGCGAACGCACATTAATTCACCACCCCATAAAAAGTGGTGGCAACGTTACCTTCTATTGCCCTGGTATTGTAGTAGCGTGCATAACCCACAAAACAGTATCCTTCTTTTGTATCAGGAAAAATCACCTTTCCAAAACTTTTAGTGAGTAACGCTACAAATGTGCAATCTACCTCCAAGGGTATCGGTTCGTTTATCCTGTAAAACCCAATGGTTACCTTAATGCCATCTTGCCCCACCGGTTTGCAGGTTTTGTGTGTAGCAGGATTCATACTAATCACCTTGCCACCAAGTTTGCCCATGTTTCTATAATCTATCAACGGCGATACTTTTGCTACGGGAGATAGTGTATAACCTTTCTCGCCAATGTTCAGTCCGCAAGCCCGCTTGTCTCCATCGGTCATAAAAGAGTTGTTTTTCATTCGCCCAATACCCATTCCGCGTATTGCTTTCTCATAAGGTTTCCTTGCTTTTTGGGTATTGTCTGTGTCGTTAAGGCTATGGGTATTTTGTATGGTAGATTTTCTATAGTACCTGTTAAAAATAAGCCGTAGTGCCAGCAGTTTGCTTATTTCATCGGCATCAAGATGCCAATCCATAGCATTACTACTGGCAAGTTTACAGATGTTGTCGGCAAATATTTTAAACTTGTTAATCTGCTTGGGAATCCAATCCCTTATAACGGCCATTTCTTTGTTTTTATGACTTAAATCTTATGCAATCGTATCTATATTTCTGTCCATCCTACTAAAAAGGTTCTAATCCAGCTTAATATCTGCGTAGATTTAAAATTAACCGATGTAAATCTAACCAATATCTCCATCAATTCAACCTTTATTTCCATAGATTAAACCCATATCTCTTGCGAAATGACTAGTATCTCCAGAGAAATAAGTAATATCTCCAGAGATACTTCCACGGATTAGAACCTTTTAACTTAAATCTATATCAAAAATATTTCGAAGGATGACGTGAACCCTTTTGTTAATATAGGGTTTACCTGATTTTTCACCATAAATTTTCTTGTTGCCAAGCACTTGTTTCGTATTAAGCCAGATAGTTTTTTGATTGATTGATTTAAAAAGATGAGCTATAGAGAAAAGGGATTATTAACGTAAACCCATCCCTTCTACTATTACCTTTGCCTCCTATCATTAAAAGACGTTATGCTTGCAATTACATCATTGAAGGAAATACAGAAACTACATTTTATAGGCGTTGCCGGAACAGGAATGAGTGCCATAGCCCAATATCTATCGGCAGCAGGAAAGACAATAACGGGTAGCGACCGCTATTTTCATCCATCAGAAAAAAATGAAACGCAGGAACAACTGATGGCTGAAGGGGTGCAATGCTTTTTACAGAATGGCAGTGGCATTGATGAACAAACACAGGTAATTGTGATTTCTACCGCCATTGAAGAAACGAATGTGGAGATACAAAAAGCGAGGAGTTTGTCAATCCCAATAATGAAAAGGGCTGAACTGTTGAGCCTTATTGTTCAAGAAAAACGTACAATAGCCATTGGTGGCACCAGCGGAAAAAGCACTACCACTGCCATGCTGTTTGATATTCTGGACTTTGCAGGATTGGAACCAAGCATCATTAGTGGAGCAGGATTGGTGCGGTTGCAAGAGCAAGGAAAAATTGGCAATGCGCAACTGGGAAAGGGTGATTTATTGGTGATAGAAGCAGATGAAAGTGATGGGTCGATCGTTAACTATCATCCAGAAATTGGTGTGTTGTTAAACATTGATAAAGACCATAAGGAGATCAGTGAACTGCAAGAGATATTTGAGACATTTAAACGTAACAGTAAGGTTTTTGTAGTGAATGCTTCGCAAGGATTGACGGCTGCTTTTTCCGAAAACAGTAACCAAGACTTTAGTTCTACCGATGCAACTGCCAGATACAAGGCCACTGGTTTTGAGCAAACGGGATTGCATATAAATTTCCTTATCAATAACATTCCTTTTTCGCTTGATGCCATTGGCAAACACAATATGGAAAATGTGTTGGCGGCCGTGGCAGTGGCTAATCAATTGGGTGTTAGTTTGGAGGTTTGTAGTAAGGCGGTTGCAAAATACAAGGGTATTTACAGGCGCAATCAAGTGCTTGGAAAGAAGAATAATGTGTGGGTGATAGACGATTATGCCCATAATCCGGCAAAAGTGGCTGCTGCAATATTGGGGGTTCAGCCGTTGGCAAAGAAGGTTATAGCATGGTTTCAACCACACGGTTATGGTCCTACACGTTTTCTGCGGAAGGATTTTGTAGAAGCCATCGGTGCAGTTCTTCGTCCGCAAGATGAGATTTGGATGAGCGAGATATTTTATGCCGGAGGCTCTGCCATAAAAGATATTAGTGCCAATGATTTGATAGAGGATTTGAGTTCCCTTACACCTAATGCCTTTTTTGTGGAAGATAGGGACAGCCTTATAACTGCACTTAGACCGCACCTTACTGATGATTGTGTGCTGCTTTTGATGGGTGCCAGAGACCCTAGTCTGGATGCTTTTGCCAGAGGAATGTTTGAAGCTTTGTAGAAAATGAATTTAACCGCAAAGAACTCAAAGATATTTCGCAGAGAAGACGCTAAGGATTATTTACAGTTTAAGTAAATTGGGATGCAAGAGATGAAGCTGCTGGAATCTAGCATCAATCATTCCTTTCATTCAAATCATTTAATCTGTGATTTAAAACAATTTCTTTCCCTCCTTAATCTTTTTTGCCCTCAACAAAGCCTCCAAGTAATAATAGTCTGCATAAGGCAATGGCACATCCACTTCGCTGTTATTTGGTTTTGCACCAGTGCTATGCAGGAGGATAAAACCTTTGTTTTCGCCTATTGGTGAGCGGTAATTCTTGGTTAGACTCTCCATCATTTTATCTGCAGCCTTCTTGTAAATCTTTCCATTTTTGCTATAGGTACTCAGTTCATATAAACCCGAAGCCATACAAGCTGCTGCCGACGCATCTTTTGGTTCATTGGGAATATTAGGCGCATTAAAATCCCAATACGGTACTAAATCGGTTGGCATGGTAGGGTTATTAAGTATATATCTAGCCACATTTTCGGCTTGCTTTAAATACGTAGGGTCTTTTGTTTCGCGATAGCACATTGTATATCCATAAATGGCCCAAGCCTGTCCCCTTGCCCAAGCAGATTCGTCAGCATAACCTTGTTGGGTTCCTTTTTTGATAATATTGCCTGCTGTGGTACTATCATAATCCACTACATGATAGCAGCTAAAGTCTTTTCTGAAATGGTTTCTCAAGGTTGTATTGGCATGGCTGACGGCTATTTTATAAAAAGAACTATCGCCAGAAAGCTTGGTGGCTTCAAAAAGTAATTCCAGGTTTAGCATATTATCGATGATAACGGGATAATGCCATTTGGGCATTGTATCCCACGATTTTATTACGCCTATTGTTGGACTAAAACGGGTAGAGAGCGTTTTTGCTGCTTGAATGATTACTTCTCTATAATGTTCATCCTTGGTAAGGCGGTATCCATTGCCAAAGCTGCAATAAACCTTAAAACCCACATCGTGCGAAGCATTATTATACTTTTCTTTTTCAATGTTTCCAGTGAATGCTTTTGCTTGTTCTTCCCATTTTTTGTTTCCTGTATATTCATACAGATACCATAGTTCTCCAGGAAAGAAGCCGCTTGTCCATCGTAACGATGGTGTCAAAACCAATTCGCCGTTGCTGTTTAAAGTTCTAGGCGAAACCAGTTCTGGTTTGGCATGCTTTGCCGCAGGAATTTCTATAAGCATCAAATTGGTCTGTTTTTCAGCATCAGCAAACGCAGATTTTATATCAACACTTTGCGCATGAGGCAATGTGGTAAACAAGCAAATGAACAGGGCAATCAGAATGCAATATATTTTTCTCATTTTAGAACTTTAATATCTATGTTATTTGGCTATCACCAAAGGATAGCTTCCTATATTAGTATGCTGATGTATCAATTCAATATGGTACAATCCACTGGCAAACCCTATGGTAGAAATGGTGTTATAGCCAGAAGAAATTGTCGTTTGCCTTATCTGTTTACCAGCATTATCTATCACTAGCAAAGTAGTATTTGCGGGAATATTCTTGGTTACCATAACGATGAAATCTCTGGCAGGATTAGGATAAATACTAACAGCCACATGCCTTTCCAGAACTTCCATTGCGATAGTTTTTGAATATAAAAAAGAACCATCCTTGCTTATAATTTTCAATCGATAATAATTCTTTGGATTGATATGAGTCTTTTGCATGAAATTATAGGTAGATTTTCCAGTTGCCAACACTACATCAATTGCGGTAAAAGAATATCCATCACTACTGTATTCTACCTCATATTTCAGTAAGTCTTTTTCTGTGGCAACAGTCCATTGCAGGTTGATATTATTGTTTGAATAATTTCCATTAAAACTTAATAAAGTCACTGGCAATGGAGAGAAGGGAGTTCCTGCTCCAACCTGTGTACTATCCAACGGGGAAGCAATGATGTTTCCAGTTCCGTTTAGTTCTATTGAACCAACATCATAAATGGCACTGCGGGTTTGCCCTTCCGCATCTAATCCATTTAAAAATGAACTATAGTTTGAGGTATTTATAGCGGCATCCTTCACTAATAATGGCGGTGTTAAAATGCCATTAGCCCTTGTGCCAAAAGTTAGTGTCTTGTTGGAGAAACCTGTCGAATCTGCAATGCCCAACTTATTCGAAGGCGCATTATATATATTGCCTTCAGCAAAATAAGTAACCGAACTACCAGCAACAGACTTATCAATCAGTATAGCTTGCCCCTTTTTCATTTTTATAAGGTTATTGGCAACGGTAATTCCTGTTGGTGGATACAATCCAATGCTATCAACATTAAATCCAACAACAATACCACCGCCGCCAGAACAATATACAATGGTATTAAAAGCAACCAACGTGCTATCGGCCGCAAAATACTTAGCAGCAAAAGCTGGGTTTGCCGTGTCGTTGGAGTTTGTAACACCATTAAAAAGAATAATCGGAACCCTCAGAGACGTAACACTTCCATAGTTTCCATCCAAGTTTTCTAGATAATTATTAAAAACCTTATGCCCCTTGTCAATAATCCGTATTCCATATTGTATGCTTCTGGCAGTAGTGGTTTTGAGAAAGAAATTGCCATAAACAGAACAATATCTTCCCTGCCGAAGGGTTATCCCTCCTGCATGATTTCTAAAAGTATTGTACCGATAGGTATTGAATCCAGACTTGTTGGAGATAATTTCCGGATCAACCTGAACCCCATCCTCAAAAAGATTATACTCTATAGTATTATAGCCATCTGTTCTCGAATTCACACTGGTTCCCACCCTTATCACCTCGCCTTCATTGCCTCCCTGATAACCATGTCCCTTAAAATAATTGGAGTCTATCAGGTGATAGGTAGAAGTTCCTTTTGCAGGATAATTAGTACTGTCATACCAAACAACCACCGTAGGAGAGCCATTAAATTTGTTGATAAACGTGCAATGATCCACCCTGTTGTGTGTGCCATAAAGCGATACCCATCTATTGAGCGTATCGCCCCCATTTTTTGTACCTGTATTATTGCTTGAACCGGTAGAATCGCTATTGTAATTATCGATGGTAATGTTGGTTATGCGAGAATAGTAAGCAAATGCACTCGATGAACTCCTAAATTGCACCACATCATTTGTACCCACATTTCCATTGGCAAAGCGGAAACCATTTACCAGGATTTTGTAGCCAGAAAATTGCAGATACGTCCTTCCCACAAAAACAACCCCGTTAAATGTTTGGGCTTTTAGCACTATCCAAGCACTGGTTTTGTTGCCATTATTGTTGTTGATGGTAATCTGTCCCCAGTTGTACGTCCCGTTTTGTACAATGATGGTATCGCCCGGCGAGGCGGCATTCATTTTGCTTATAAGTAAGGTTTTTGTAGAAATAATATAGGTTTTTGCATCGCAAGTGGCGTGTAGAATGCCTGCAAAAATTAGTATTGTCAATAAAAGAATCGTCTGCGTTTTAACCATTGTTATCTTATTGTTTCTAAATATACAAACTCCAGATCAATTGCTAATATCAGCACTCTTTTGGTAAAAGACAGCTAACAATAATTAATAGATACCCAATTCTTTCAAAAACACTAATATTCTATCAGTCATTACCTTAATCTGATCTTTTGCTCCTGCCAAACTATGTCCTGCATGTGGCACTACCATCAATTCCGTCTTGATACCAATCTCCTTTAATTTATCATGCAACGCATACGATTCTTCAATAGGAACGGTAGAATCAGCATTACCATGGCAAATAAAGATTGGTGGACTAGTCTTTTTTAGATACGTCATAGGGGAAACCGTTTTGGCAAAAGCCTCATCTGCTTTCTTGTCTCCCAGCCAGTTTTGCGCCGAATGACTTTTACAACAATAAGCCCAAGCCCACACATCGGTAATACCCCATTTGTCGATGATGGCAGCCACTTTCATGTTTTTTACATCGGAACAATTACCATCAAAACGATGGTCATTTTCCAATAAACCAGTCATTAAGGCAAGATGTCCACCGGCAGAACCACCCATTACCACAATCCTCTTTACATCAATATGCAAATCTTTTGCATTCCTGATAAGGTAAGCCAATGCGCAACGGGCATCTTCTACCGCAGCAGGGGCTTTTGCCTCCTTTGTCATCCTATACTCAATATTGCAAACTAGAAATCCATTTTTAAAGAACTCATTAAACCCTCCTTGCTGATCCTTGCTGCCACTAACCCATCCACCACCATGAATATTGATGATGGCAGGAGCAAGTTTTGTTGTTTTATTCGGGATATATAAATCGAGTTTTTCCTGAAAGTTTACTCCATTGGTATAAACCACATCCAATTGCTTGGTATAATTTGATGGATATTTAATCACCTTTGGTTTAGCAATGGCAGAATCCTCCGATTGCGCAATTACACTGCAAACGATTGCCATCATCAATAATCCCAAGATTGTTCTTTTCATATTGCTAGATTTATTCTACAAAAGATTTATTATGGAATCCTTATACTTCTCTCCTGCCAGTTTTTTTATCGCATCCAAACAGTTTGTGCAATCATATTTGGTTGCATCTTTCAGCAACAATGGATATCCATCCTGAAAATTGAATGGCCTTATCTCTTTCCCTGTCCATTCCTTTTCTTTTGATAGATAAGGCACCAATGCCTCCAGTGCTTTTTTGTACGTTTTTCCGGAAGCTGTCTCTGCCTTCCAGAAATTAGTGGATGTTTTCTCGGAAAGTATGGCAATGATGTTAAAGGCATTCAATATAAAAGCCGAATAATGCAAGGATGTAGTGCGCGCAAGTTCATAGGGGAATAAGCCATCGTTATTCATTTGTTTATCCAACCTGCCGATGGCACGGGTTACAATTTTATTGGCCATATCTGTACTATCCACATAGGTGGCAACTGCCAAACTTTGCGCATCGAACCAAACGCCATGGTTATTTTTTGCATTCATCTCACCCGTTCCGTTATTGCTCGTATTCATCCAAACCAAGAACTGGGCAAACCATTGCTTTAGTTCGGCATCATCTTTATGTGTCCAACTTTTTGAAGACTTTAATAACCGGATGCCATCCAGCATATAAATAAAATGTCTGCTATCTATCAAACCTTCCGGCCTTCCCTCCTTTACCCCCTTTACGGCCTGTGCGTAGTTTAGGTTGGGGTTCATTTTAGTGGCAGTATCCAAAAACCAAACCTCTAGCAGTTTAGCGGCATGTTTTGCATAAGTTTCATCATCCGAAAAATAATACGCTAGGGAAAGGGTATATACATTCTCGCACATAGAAGGCATGTTTTCCTTGTCCGAAAAATTATGCACTTCAGGATTAATTTGTCCATCCTTTTGGATATAGGGAACACCGTCTGGCTTGGATGGGTCGAGCCACCAATAAGGGGCGATGCTCATGTAATCGTGTTTATTCTCACTGGGAGGAAAAGCTTTTTTATCCATCACACTAACCGGGTCATAGTTCAGCAGCTTGTTTGCATCATTTAGCAGTTTTTTGTAGGCTACCACCAAATCAGGGTCTTTGGCTTTCAACCTTACTTTTTTCTCTGCAAGGCTTTTGAAATCTAATTTTATAACATCTGCCTTCGATAAATTACCTTCCATCTTTTGCGCAGACAAAGTATTTAGAACGGTATAAAAAAAAACTACAAGCAAGAACCCTTTCTTCATTTTATATTTTTCAATGGCGATAGCCCTTTTGGCGGGCAAGAATAAAAAGTAATATTATTGGGCATTATCTGGAAGAGGTTGTAAAAAATCTTCTCTCATCGGGCTAAACACGTCTATCAGCATACCTTTTTCCAAGCATACACACCCATGAACCACGTGTGGGGTTATATAAAAAACATCCCCCTGTTGTAGTATCTGTTTCTTGCCATCAATCTCTACCTCAAATTTACCACTTGCCACATAGGCTATTTGCGTATGATAGTGTTGGTGCAACGTACCCACTGCACTTTTTTCAAATGCCACTTTCACCAGCATCACCCTGCCATCATAACTCATAATCTTGCGCTTCATTCCCGGTGCCACGGCTTCCCATTCCATACTGCTGTCTTCTACAAAGGCAATGGCATTGCTTTCCCCAACTACATTATTTGTTAGCATACTGATATTCTTTTAATTATTAGCCAATTGTAAAAATAGCCCCATTGCACTTGCCGTGTAATGTATAATTATGGGATTATTTCTATTTTTTAACCCAATTTGATGAATATTATCTAAATAAAACAATTATATATTAGATGTTTTCAAATTTAGATGGGTGTAACCGTTGCCGGAAACGATACCGGTATGAAGATGGATGGATAGTAGGGTATTGGGTGTAAATGGGTTAAAAAAAGTGCTATTTTGGTATCAATCCATAGAAACAACCTCCAAATGATATAAAATAAGGCATACTACCGACCGGCAACCGCTGTTATTAAATAAAATAACACCTATTGCCAAAAGGAAAACGCTATTTTCAGATAAAACAAGTCCTATTACCAAAAGGCAACTACTGTTTTCAGATAAAGGGAAAGTGAGGAAATTGATAATTTATAAGTGTTTGCCTTTAGCACTTCTGGGGTGATGAAGAAGCTACTTGAGCATTTTTAATTTCACCAGTTCTATTCTGGTATCTGTTACAGACAGGATGTTGAATTGATAATTATCTATTATAATAACCTCTCCTTGTTTTGGGATGGTTTCAAATTGATTGATGATGTACCCACTCAATGTTTCCGACTCGGTGATAGAAAATGCCAAATCATACTTCTCCATTATGGTGTCCAATTCAAGGCGTCCGCTAAAAATAAATTCATCTTCGGCAATTTGCTTATCAATAAATTCTTCCGTATCGTATTCATCCTGTATCTCCCCAAATATTTCTTCCAGCAAATCTTCCATGGTAATGATGCCCGCCGTACCCCCAAATTCATCCACCACCCAGGCAATACTCTTCCTTTCTTTGGTAAACTTATTTATCAAATCGGTAGCCCCCATCGTTTCAGGAACCACAGGTATTGGGTGCAAAATGTCTTGGATGGAAAGAGGTTTCTTAAACAAATCGAGTTGGTGGATATAACCAACAATATTATCAATATTGGTTTTATAAACAATCAACTTACTCAATCGGGTGGTTATAAACCGGGCAGATATTTTTTCAATGGTATCATTTATTTCTACAGCTTCAATTTCAGTCCGTGGCACCAGGCATTGGCGTATCTTGATATTTGGAAGGCTCAAGGCATTCTCAAAAAGATTGGTGCTCACATCTTGCTTTGTTTCCTCCTTTTCTCTGTTGTTGTGAAAAAGGTATTCCAAATCCATTTTATTAAAAGCATTGTTCTTGTCGCCCATTTTCAAGTTGAACAGATACTTTAAAACCCATTGGGCAATGCCTACAAAAAACTGTGTAACGGGATATAATGATTCGTGAAAGAAATTGGCTACCGGTGCAAAAAATAATAGGATGCTATTTGCCCTTGCCCTAAAGATTGCCTTGGGAAAGAATATGCCAAGTATTATCAATACCAAGGCTGACGCAAGTGTATCGAATGTTAGTTTTAAATATTCTTTTTGGATTTTTAATGGATTCCAGAAGGTGATCCGTAATAATGCATCGAACAATAGCCCATAACATACAATAAATATATTCAATCCTATTAGGCAGGTGCCGATAAAATGAGCAGGACGCTCCATGAATTTTGATAAGATGATGCCGCTTTTCTTGCCTTGTTTCTTTTTAAGTTCAATGTTCAATTTATTGGCACTGATAAAAGCTATTTCATAACCCGCAAAAAAAGCAATGAACACGAGGCACAAAACGATACCGATTATTACTATTGATGTTGTTGTCATGAAATACGAATATAGGACAACTAGAATAGAAATGACTTCATAAAATAAAAAAAGCTGGGTAGAAACTCAGCACTTACCGATAAATTATAATGAACATGAAAATTACCGGATCATATTTTTAATATTTTTTGTTATTTAAAATCAACTGTACAATTCTGACACCTAATATCTATTTGAGCCCCCTTACCATCACCAACCGTTGCCGTAAACTTATCTTCTGACGTTGTTGTTTCTCCACCATTTATCGACTGGGTTATTGTTCTTGTAATCTTTTCCTCCAAAGCTTCATCCAAGGATGGATTCTTGATTGTTTTCCCCTTAAATGGTTTCTTTTCAAAATTACCATACACAGTGCTATAAGGGCCAGAATAATTGATGGTATAGCTTTTTAGGCTTCTGAGCGGTAACCTGATGTCTGCATACTTGTTATAAAACTGTATTGCATTCACTGTGGCAGCTATATTTCTTACTTTCACGTCGGCATTGGTACCATCCATTTCAATGCTTTTGCTGAGTTTACTGATACGGAGATTACCATAATTCTTTTGCCCCTGAACACTGCCCGCATTTTCTATATCATACTCATCGTTTGTACTTACAAAGTGTAACTTATTCACAGATGCCATATCAATGGTGCTGTATTTAGTATCCATATCCATCTCATCTACATCTTTTGTGGTGAAATGTCCATTAATAAATTCCACCTCGGCAGTTTGAAGATTGCCTGTGTTTACATTGGCATATTTTGAGCGTAGCGTAAGTGTATTTACATCCTGCGTTTCTAG
>JANYEU010000184.1 GCA_025362915.1 Chitinophagaceae bacterium
CTATTAGGAGCACCTGATTTTAGTCCTGCCACTACCACCGCTGGTTTGAATATTACTTACCAAAGTGATAATCTGAATGTTGCATCTATTGATAGTGCTGGATTTGTTCATTTGGAAGGGGCAGGCAACTGCCATATTATAGCTTATCAGTTGGGCGATTCTACCTATAGATCGTCTGTTACGTTGTCTCAAACCCTCACGGTAACTAATCCTTTACCCATAACTTCCTTGCCATTAACTGTTACAAAAAAGAACACAGCGACAGTATTGCATTGGGCAACCCTTACAGAGCAGAATAATGGTCATTTTGAAGTGCAACGCTCTACTGACGGTAGTAATTTTGTCAGCATTAATTATCTAGCTTCTAAAGGAAATAATGCTACTAAAATAGATTATGACTATACAGATAATTCTCCTTTAAAGGGAGTAAGCTATTACCGTATCAAGCAGGTGGACAAGACTGGAAAATATACTTATGGCAATGTGGTCATGGTTAATTTCACAAACAAAGACAACACCTTAACGCTCTATCCAAACCCTGCAAAGGATAATATTTCACTCAGTTTTTATGCAAAGGAATCAGGCGTTTTATTGGCAAGTATTGTCAATGCAAAGGGCGTTGTAGTAAAAGAGGTTACCTTACATGCAACCATTGGTCAAAACAATTATCAGGTAAGTCTGGCAGGCTTGGCGGCAGGTAGCCATATTATTATATTGAAAAACAATACACAGAGTATTTCAAGCAGGTTCCAGAAGTTATAAAGGAATAGTAATCAGTTTTTTGTTATCAACAACCGTTGTATTTTATAGAGGAAGGCTTCGTTCAAAAGCGACTCCTTCCTTTTTTATAGTAGCGTATTCCGGTTAGAAACTGGTTTGGCTGGCTTGCAGAAGCAATCCTATCTCCTTGCCAATCTTTTTACTATTTCCTCAGTTAGTGGTTTTCCCAAAAAAGAAGAAATATATTTATGGTTTGTAGCATCCTCCATATCCCTTTGATCTATGGAAGATGAAAGCATGTGTATTTCTACACTACTTTTTATCTGTTCATCAAATAAGTCAAACGCTTCTAAAAATTCCCAGCCATTCATCAAAGGCATATTTATATCCAAAAACAAAATGGTATCAGCCACCGTACCGCTGTTATCTGCATAACTGGATTTTATATACGCTAATGCCTCTTCGGGTTCTATAAATGCTTGGATGTCGGCATCCGGTACAGCATCGTTAATAATATAACTGCAGAGTATATTGTTGATTCTATCATCGTCAACAACAATAAATTTTTGTATCATTTCTATAAGGTTAGTTTGTGAGTATAATTTCTTGTATTAAACATTAATTGGCTTGGCATTGGGTATTTCAAGGAGAAACTTCGTCCCCTCCCCAAATTTAGATTCTACGGTAATGTTGCCCCCTAACTTTTCTACACTTTCCTTAACGATGTACAACCCAAGTCCTGAACCAGTAACAGCCGTTGTTGCCCTATAAAACATTTTGAATATATGGGGGAGATATTCTTCTTTTATCCCAATGCCATTATCCGAAATCTCCATTGTCATTTTTGCTTCATCAACTACAACATTTATTTTGATGAATGCATCCACAATATCTTTCTTGCTATATTTAATTGCATTGGAAACAAGGTTATTGACCACAATTTTTATCCTTACCAAATCAGCATAAAAAGGGACAGTTCCCCGAAGGGTTATCCTTTTATCAAAGCTGAAACCTTCCTGGTAAAAATTTGAGTTTTCAAAAGCACCATTAATCAAAGTAGTAAGGTCTATACTAGTTGCCTTGCTTTCTATCCGGGTATTTCTCGAATAATCAAGTATTTCCCTAAGTACCTCATCCATTCCAAAGGCACTTTTTTTAATCAATTCCAATATTCCTTTGTCTCTGTTATCAAGATGCTCTTTTTTAATCAATGTCTGTAAACCCATGATAGAGGTAAGTGGCATTCTCAATTCATGCGATATGCTATAAATAAAACGGTCTAGTTCTGCATTTGTCTTTTTTAGCACGGCATTGTTTAATAACAGTTCCTCCTCTGTTTTTTTCTTCTCGGTCACATCCGTTACCAATGCACAGTTCAATTCCAGCCCTTTATATTCTATCATCCTAAGATTTGTCTGCACATCCAACAGTGTACCGTCCTTTCTCCTATGCTTTGAAAGCAAAGAAGTTGACCTCTGTTCCCTCAGTTCCTGCCAATGCTTAGGCCATGTATCAGCGTTTATACTTGGGTCTATGTCTAGTACGGTCATGTTGTCCATCAGCTCATCTTTGGTGTAGCCAAGCCGTGTATATGCAGCATCATTAAAATCGTAAAAAGAAGCATCCTTCTTAATAATAAAGATGGAGGTATCGGCGTATTTAAAGGCAACATCCACAACTTCCAGTCGTTCTTCTGCATTTCTTTTTTCTGTTACATCGTACGTTATACCATAAATGGCAATTGGCTTCCCTTCTTTATCAAACTTAAACCTACTTTTAATATACACATGCCTAATCCCTCCATCCTTCCGAATAATCCTGCAATAAAAAGAATGGTCTTTTAAGCTAATGTGCGACTGCTCTAGCCTTGTTCTTACAAACACTGCATCATCAGGGTGTATGAAGGATAGGAACGACTCTATACTTTGTATGTTTTGGTCAGGCAATAGCCCATATATCCTACAATTTTCTTCAGACCAAATTATAATATTCATCTCATAATTATATTCCCAACTACCTATGTTGGCAACTTCCTGTGCTTCCTTAAGTCTTAGTTCACTATCCTCCAGTTTCTTTTCATATTGTTGTTTAGCCTCTTCTTTTTCAAAAACATCCAACGCAAAAGAAATATTATCGGCAGCCTCATTAAGTAAAGCAATTTCCTCTTTATCAAAAATGTTCACGAATTGTGAATTGCAACAAAAAACCCCTACTACATTCCCTGATTGCTTTATTGGCAGGATGATAGTGGAACGATATCCCCTTTTTTCTGCAAATTCTTTAAAGTTGCTTACAGTAGCGTCAGTCAGCATGTCATTAATATAAGCGCATTTCCCGGTAGTTATGGCTTTGCCAAGTGGGCTTGATATAAGCAGTGGGCTTTTAAAACTCAAGTTGCAGTAACTTGACTGGTACTCTACCGGGATTCCAGTTTCTGCCACCAGATTTACAGTCTCTGAATTGTTGTCTATCAGTCCAATCCAAGCATACTTAAATTTTCCAAAATCTATGGCTATTTCACATACCCTATCAAAAAGGGCTTGTCTGTCTTTTGCATGAACAATGCTTTGGTTTACCTGACTGATAAATGCATAAAGTCGGTTTGCCTTACTTGTTTTTTCCTCAGCTTTTTTGCGTTGGGTAATGTCTAGAGTTAAAATAAATACACCTTCAGGAACAGGTTGTATGCTAAGTTCAAACCATGCCGTTGATTTATCTGGGTA
>JANYEU010000192.1 GCA_025362915.1 Chitinophagaceae bacterium
CAAGCATTTTTTATATACTTCCAATGCCCTTTCTGAAAATAAATTATCAGAACTTTCTAAACATATTTCCGAGGACTTGTGGAAAGCGTCGGTAGCCAAGGTGATAGAATGTGCCGATTGTAGTTTTACTTATGCAAATCCTTTTATAGCTGGCGATTACTTATTTTATAATACTATGCTTCATGGTGAAGCAGTAGAAGACGGGAGTGTCTCAACTCACGAAATTTGGGACTGGGAGTTTGAGGAAGCCAGAAAATGTATAGATAAGATAACAAAAGAGCAGACTAATTCTACGCTTCTGGAGGTAGGTGCAAGTACTGGTGGATTTATAAAAAGGATTTCAAAGGAACTGATTGACAAGAATAACATTCTTTGTTTAGAATATTCAGAAGTAGGTGTTTCCGAAATTAAAAAGTTGGGAATAGAAGCTCAGTCCAAGGATGTAAGGGAATTAGTGAATGAAGAAAAGTTAAAGGGGAAATTTGATATAATTTGCCTCTTTCAGGTATTTGAACATTTGGATAATTATGATAAGCTATTTGAAACCTTTGATTATCTAACATCTGATGGCGCAAATTTAATAATGGCGGTTCCCAATGGAGAGCGTATTAAATTTAATGAACTAAACGGCGGTTTGCTAGATTTACCTCCCAATCATTTAGGAAGATTTAATAAAAAATCTTTTGAAATGATTAGTAAAAAATATAATTGGGTTATTGCAGATTTTAAAATTCAGGAAGAAACATATCAGCAAATTTTTGGAGGCTTACTTTATTATCGAAGCCTCCAGAAAAAAATAATTTCAGATAAGACTCCAACAAAATTTGAGCATTTTATTGACTATATAACGATCAATATCATCAAATTGAAAATACTGATGAATAGAAAAAAAGTTGGCGATAATATTTACATCCATTTGAAGAAAGCTGTGTATTGATGAAGATATATATACTTCCTGTTCCAAGTGTCTTACAACCCCTTACACAGCCTTTTGCATATCCCAGTCACAATGAAGATTATGGAATTGAACAAGATTTCTTAGTGTGGCTTCAAAAAAACAAACAAGTATTAACTTACAATGCAGCAGAAGCAGATTGGCACTATCTTCCTGTTTATTGGACAAGGTGGCACATGCATCATCAATTTGGTGCAGATGCTGAAAGTTTACAATTTCTACAGGGTGAAGTAGAAAAAGTGATTTTAAATGATGCAAAAACGTTTACTATCACGCAGTTTGATGGTGGCACTTTGCTCAATCTGGGTAAAACAATTGAATTCACTGCTGCCAGAACCATCAATAAAGGAATTGACATACCCATTTTATGTTCTTTGCATAAAAAACCACTAATCCCCATTACAAAAAAATATATCGCATCGTTTAATGGTTCAATGTGGACTCATCCAATTAGAGAAGAGTTAAATGTTAGATTCAAAGAAAATAAAGAAATATTGGTTGGCAATACACTGCCTACCCGCTTTTATATACGTTGGATACAGGGATTACAGTATAATCTAAATACACAGGCATCTTATATTGCATTGGCTCCAAGAGGTACTAGTTGTAATTCATTCCGGTTTTTTGAAGCGATGCAATTTGGAGTTGCTCCTTTATTATTGGGTGATGTGGATGCACGACCATTTAAGCAATTTATAGATTGGGATAGCATTAGCTATTATGCAAGCACAGTTGAGGAATTAGATAGTTTACTTTCTAATCTTAATAAAAAAGAAGCTTTGGAAAAGGGCAAAAAAGCTGCACAGATTTTTAAAAATGAATTGTATTACCAGAAATGGTGTAAGTACGTTATAAAAGAATTAGATGCCATCAAGTAAAAGTTTATCATACATCTATGGTCTTGATGGAATAAGAGCCTTGGCAGCTTTCTTAGTTATTTTTACCCATTGGCCAAACAATTTTCTTTCCTTGAAATTTGGGTGGATAGGCGTAAATATTTTCTTTGTCTTATCAGGATTTCTTATCAGCCGAATTCTATTACAGACAAAAGAAAAATCATTTAAAGAGTATATTGGTCATTTTTATTACAAAAGAGCCTTACGCATTTTTCCTTTGTATTATGCCTTTCTAATAGGTGGTCTTATCTCAATAAAACTAATAACCCATTTTTATCCCTTGCTGTTAAGCATGAGTAGCTGGCAAGGTGCTTACAATGCTATAACACACGACTTTCCATATTACCTCACTTATACCTATAACCTAAAAATAAACCTTCGATATTTTATTCATTGGCCTGATAGTTCTAACAAATTTTTCGGACACTTATGGTCTTTATGTGTAGAGGAACAATTTTATCTGGTTTTTCCATTTGTCATTTACTTTTCGTCGCTCAAGCTACTAAAACGCATTATCATAGCTATCCTGATTATCTGCCCTCTTATTAGGCTATGGGCATCCATTTATGGAATTCATCTAGTTACTGATCACTACTGGTTGGGTGAGTTATTGTATTCAAATACATTCTGTCAGGCAGATGCGCTAACAACAGGCGCGGCCTTGGCTGTATTTAATTTAGAAATGGCAAAACCTTATCTTAATTTCTTACTAACGCTACTGGCGTGGCTGATAGTGGGGATGCTTAGTTTCTATTTTCTCAGAAAGGCTGGCTATTTTTTGGTAGAAGGTAAGAGTTTGGGATATAACTTCCCTGGTTTTTGGTTTGACCAACCCAGTAAATACTTTCTA
>JANYEU010000083.1 GCA_025362915.1 Chitinophagaceae bacterium
CTGCCTTCTGAATAATTTTCTTCTCCATTTTTACACCTTTTTAATTTTTAAAGTGTAAACCTATTTTAGGACAAGTCAAAATGACGTTCACTAGTTCGAAATATGTTTATTACCAAATAGCGGATAGTTATTAAATGAGCATAGTAAATATGGCTCGATTTTATATATTGAACCACAAAGGGAGGGTTTTTGGAGGATAAAACCGTGAATTATATAAAAGAATCAATGAATTGTGTAACACCGAGCCCTCGTTAGCCCCGACCTTTACCATAAAAGTAAAAGTTACTACAACAAACAACAAATGGAACAAACAATACCCCGAAAATACAAATGGTTTCGCGTTGTTTTTATGGTGCTTGAAGGATTTATAACCATCATTCTCGCCGCAGTCATCTGGCTTCAAACAAGTTCTGGTAAGAATTTTGTACGCGCAAAGGCAGTCAGCTATCTTCAAGGAAAGGTAGGCGGGCAGATAACCATCGGTACACTGGATTATAGCATCCCCAATTGGATTGAACTGGATAATGTGCAAATCATTAATCCACAAAAGGATACCTTAATTACCGGACAAATGCTTTATGTAAACCTCAGCATCTTTAAACTGATTGGAGGAAACATAGACATAAAGGAAATTCACCTCAAGCATATCAACCTTAATATTGACCGAAAACCGAACAATCTCTCCTTCAATTTTCAATATATAATAGATGCTTTTGCCAGTAAGAAGGTGGATACAACCCAAAAGAAACCTACACAATTTACGTTGGGTAAAGTGGTGCTGGACACCGTGAGCGTTGGTTTTAATGATGGGTTTAAACAATTGTTTTTTAATACCACTATCGGGCAGTTTAGTAGCCGCATACAATCGATGGATCTGGGTAAGATGAATTTTAGCATCACTGATTTCATCCTACACAACAGTTCATTTGTATTTACAGATAAAAGTACCAAAGATGCCAAATCGGTAAAGGCATCTGTGAAGGCATCAGCATCCGAAAATGCCTCGCCTTTTAACCTTACACTACAAAATACGGATATTAGGAAACTGACAGTGCAATATAAGAATGAATCGAGCAAACTGAATTATGCCAATGTGATAGATACCTTGCAACTACAGGATGCTAAGGTGCATTTATTGGAACAATACTTTTCTGCGAAGTCGTTTACGCTTAATAATTCCAGTTTTACCATGGCTACCAACGATCCTGAAACCAATGTGAAAGATACGGTGGCCAAAGTGGTAAATGTTGCCATCAAGCAAGGCTGGAATGTAGAAGTAGGGCGTATTAATTTGAATCATAACACTGCGTCTATTGATAATAATGCATTTGACACTACCAAGGAAGGGTTGGATTATAATCACCTTAAATTGAATAATCTTTCCTTGCAAACAAGTGCCATTCATTATCATAATGATACCATACAAGGCAATATATTGAGTGGTACGGCATTGGCAAATAATTTTTTGATTAAGAATGTAAAGGGAAATATTGTACTGGATAATAAGGTGGGGATAGCAAAAGGGTTTCAATTGGCTACCCAAAATTCATCCATTGATGCGGAGGGAAGTATTGTTTTTAATAGGACAAACCCATCCAAAATGCTTAGTGAGGCAAGTAAGGTAAATATCAATATCAAGAAATCTTATCTGGGCTATAATGATTTCCTTTTCTTTTTTCCTTCGTATAAAAGAAACCCGCCTTTGGCTTTAAAACCTAACCAGAAGGTATTGATAAATGGAAAGGCAGGTGGCACGTTAAGAGAAATGGGTATTGCAGGGTTTAGCATAGAAACGGATGACAAGAAGTTTCAACTGGATGCAAAAGGAAAACTGAGAAATGTGCTAGATACCAAGCAGTTGAAGTACGATATAGTGGTGAATAAACTTTACGTGGATAAGACCATGCTTTCGCAAAACATGCTGAATCAGCTATCGCAAAAGAAGATAAACCTACCTGCAAATATGTTGGTTAATGGAAGATTGGAAGGTGGTTTATCAGCCGTAAAAACTTCATTAAAGGTAAATTCATCTTATGGATTGGCTAATATAAATGCAACAGCAAGCAACTTCAAGGATATGAAGAAGCTACAATACGATGTGGACCTTACAGCCAACAATCTTCAAACCGGCAAATGGATTTATCAGGATAGTATATTGGGCATGCTTAATGGGAATATTAAAATAAAAGGCAGCGGAATTGATTATAAAAAAGACAATATACAAACCTCCACCAGTATAAAAAGCTTTGGCATAAAAGGATATACCTACACCAACGTGAACCTGAATGCCAGCCTAAACAAGGGCGCATTTACTGCAAAAGGAAATATCAAGGATAGCAATATAGTTGCAGCCATTGATTTGCAAGGCACTTTGAATAATCAATATCCTACAGTGAAGGGATCAGTTATTATTGATCAATCTAATCTTGCAAAACTAAGGTTGACAAAGGACAGCATTCTATTGGGCAGTACTATTTTATTGGATGTAAAGAGTTTGGATCCTAAAACACTCGCTGCCATTATTAAAATGGACAGCAGCACAATAATATATAATGGCCAACGATTGTATGCAGATAGCATTTCTGTAAAGGCAAATGTAGAAAACGATACCACAAAGGTTTTTGTGGCAGCCCCATTTGCACAAGCGAGTTTGATAGGCAAGTATAACTATATGCAATTGCCTACAACCCTTGATGCATTCATTCAACACAACTATCTGAAGCCCGCAGTAGATACGTTTAAAATGACTACGGAACAAGCGGTATTGTCTGCCAGCGTCATGCAGGATTCTATTATTTCTATATTGATACCAGCACTGATAATGGATAAACCTGCTGTAATACGTGCCTCATTCGATAACTCAAGGCACGATACTACACTTGCCATCAATACCAATATACTTTCTGTTTTTTATAATTCAACTGAAATGAGTAACCTATCCCTTCATGCTAATGGAGCAGATAGTGCATTGCATTTTGTAGTGGCTACTGATTATGTTGTAGCCGGTGGAAAGCGGTTTTATAAGGCAGGAATAAAAGGGAATCTGGATGACAATAGGATAGATGTTATAGCCAGCACTGATGATGCGTATAAGAAACAGTTTTATGCTTTGGGGGCAGTGATAGAACTTTTGAAAGAAGAAACCAAAGTGCATCTGTCTGATAGTCTTTTATTGAACTATGGCAAATGGAACGTGGCTAAAGACAATTTCATTGAGATAAAAAAGGATGGTTATGTGATACACGATTTTGCAATGACCAAAGACAATCAATCTGTAGTGATAAATACCAAGGCTGGTGATACCGCTGTATCTCCAATTGTGATGAAGATAGATAACTTTAGGTTGAGCGAGTTGCTTTCAATTGCCAATCAGGATAGTACCATGGCAGGCGGTATCTTGGATGCCAACGCTACCATTGCCCAGCCAATTGCTGGTTTACCTGCCGTGGAAGGTACGATTGGTGTACAATCACTTACTTATCAAAGGGTAGCAATAGGAGATTTGTCTTTGAAGACTGCAATAGGCGCAGATAAGATTATTGGCGTTAAGGGTAGTGTGAGTGGTGCGAATGTTCTAAGCATTGATGGGGGGTATAATGCAAATAATAATGAGTTTAGTATCAGTACAGAAATACAAAGGTTGAATCTTACAACTATTGAGGCCTTTTCGCAAGGACAATTAAAAAGAACAGGTGGTAGTTTACATGGAGATGTATTTATGAATGGGAATATTTACGACCCACGCTGGAAAGGAGAATTGGTGTTTGATACTGCCCAGCTTGCCACTGCAATGTTTGGTTCGTTATATAAGATCAATGGTCAAAAGATTGACTTTGAATACCCAAACATTGGCTTATATGACTTTATCATAACCGATACCCTGAATAATAAACTGGTTATTGATGGCACCATAAAACACCAACCAGATGAAGACTTTGGACTGAACATGAATGTAAATGCCGATAACTTTATTGCCATCAACCAACCAAGAATACCCAATGCAATGATATACGGGGTAGGAATTGTAGATGCTTCATTATTGATTGCAGGAACATCCACCACACCGGATGTATCTGGAAATATAACAGTGGATAATAAAAGTGACGTTCACTATGTAATGCCTACAAAGAATAACTATAAGGATGATTTGAAGCAGGTGGTAAAGTTTATCAAGATAGATACCATACCATCTTTTCATAATACCAATTCCATTTATACCAGTGCCAAAGACACTGCCATGATTATAAAGTATAATGGCGTTACTTATAATTTAAACCTTGAAGTAAAAGATGATGCGCAGATTACCGTATTGATGGATGAATCTACGGGTGATGAATTGACCATTAAAGGTAAGGCACAGCTAAATGCGGGCATGGATGAGAATGGCATATTGGGTATGTCTGGTGTTTATCAATTGAAAACAGGTACCTATAACCTATCTTATCAGGTTATAAAAAAGCGCTTTGACCTTGTTGATGGCAGCACCATCACCTTTAGTGGTAACCCAATGGAGGCTCAAATGGATATTACGGCACAATATGAGATTGAGACATCACCTGCCGAGCTATTGGGTAATGAAATAGCGGCTGGAAGTGGAGAACTTGGCTCAGGATATAGCCAGAAGATACCTTTTGAAGTAATCCTAAAAATTACAGGTACTGTAAATAAACCCGTTATAAGTTTTGACATTAAAGTGAGAGATAATGCAGATGGCGTAAATACAACATTGGGCATGAGCATAGAAAACAAGTTGGTGCAGTATCGTGCAGATGCTTCTGAAATGAACAAACAGGTATTTGCCTTATTGATATTGGGCAGGTTTATAGGTGATAGAAGTAGCGATTTCTTTGCCGCGGGCGGTTCAAGTACAAGTACCAACCAGATAGCAAAGGAAAGTGTGAGCAAATTCTTGGCAGAAGCAGTAAATAATATTGCTGCCGACCTGATAAAAGGTGTTGATGTAAACTTGGATTTGAAAAACTATGAAGCCGATGCCACCACAAATACAGCGGCACGTACTGATTTGAATGTTGCCTTATCCAAGCAATTGTTGAATGATCGGCTTACGGTTACAGTAGGTAAGAGTTTTACGGTAGATGGTTCAGACCCAGTTGCCAAGACACAGACAAATAGTAATGTAGATTTTCTGCCAGACCTGAGCACCACCTACAAGCTATCCAAAGATGGCAAATACGCTATAAGAGCCTATCGAAAAAATCAGTATGATGCAATAATGGATGGCTATTTTATAGAAACAGGCGTTGCTTTTTCACTTACCATGAACTATGAAAAGTTTATTGAGGTATTACAAAAAGGAAAGACAAAACCAAAGAAATGAAACAGATAATACTCAAGTGTACACAAGTTTTTTGTTTCGTGGCGACACGAAACATAGCGACTGCCAAGGTTCGTGTCTCCATGAACCTTGGTAAAGTAATACTCTACATATTTCTCATAACAATCATTGTATCTGCATGCAGTGTACGCAAGAGGATACCACAGGGAGAAACCTTGTATAACGGCGTTAAGGTTAGCGTTATAAAAAGTAGTGGCTTTAAGGTAAGTGCCAAAAGCATACGCAAACAAATGGAAAAGATAAGTATCCCTAAAAAGAACAGTATGGTGCTGGGATGGCCTTACAAGGTATGGGCAGGATATCTTATTGGTGACACAAAGAAACAAAAGGGATTCAAGCATTGGTTGAGAGAGAAGTTTGCGGAGTATCCTGTTTTGGGCAGGATAGTAAATACCAAACTAAATGTGGATAATATGAAAGGATACCTTGAAAACGAAGGATACTATCGTAGCAAGGCATCTGGTGATACAGTGGTTAATGGCTATAAACTCACGGCAAGGTATAAGGTTACTGTGGCACATCCTTACACAATAAAAGCAGTAAACTGGAAGCTGGATAGTACCAAGCTATTAACTAAAATACTGGACGGATTGCCAAATAAATCACTATTGATATCTGGTGAAAGGATAACACTTGACAAGATAAAGGCAGAACGCAGCCGTGTAGATTTACAATTGAAGAATCAGGGGTATTATTATTTTAATCCCGATTATTTGATTGCCTACGTAGATACGTCTTTAAAGGATTACAAGGCGAATATCTATATGAGCCTAAAACCGGGTACGCCACAAAAGGTAAAACGTACTTATGTAATGAATAACATTATTGTATTTCCTAACTATACCTTATTAAAACCGGCACCTGATACTTCTTTGGCTAATTTAGACAAGATAGACGGGATTCTTATCCGTGATACCGTACATAAGTTTAAGCCGTTTGTATTTACCAAGGCCATTACCTATCGCCCCGGAAGTATTTACTCCCTTACAGAACAGAATAAGACACTGAACCGTTTTATTAATCTGGGTGCATTTAAGTTTGTGAAGAACAGGTTTGAAGCTGCAACGTTTAGTGATACACTTAACAGCCTAAACGCCTATTATTATCTCACGCCGCAAAAGAAGAAAACGATACAGGCACAGACAGGCAGTTTTGCCAAATCGAATGCATATATAGGTGGACAGTTTAATGTAAACTGGCTTAACAGGAATGTATTCAGTGGTGCAGAATCATTCAATGTAAAAAATTATTTCGCTTACGAAACCATACCTGGTGATTCTACACAGGGCAACTCTAACTTCACGGTGGGTGCTGAAATGGGATTGGTTATCCCTCGTTTTTATACGCCATTCAACATAAGGGAGAGCAACCTTTTTCCGCCACATACACGGTTTACATTAGGTTACGAATGGTTTAGACGTCAACAGTTATACACCAAAAACTTCTATCGCTTTCAGTATGAGGTAAACTGGAAAACAAAAATAAATGTGGAGCATACCATTTCGCCCATCAGTATCACCTATACAAAGACTTCTGCCTTTTCGCCTCAATACAAAGCACAGATAGGTACCGATGAAGTGTTGCGGTTAAGCAATCTCCCTGAAGTTGTGAGTGGTTCATTTTATAATTTAACCACGTCTTCCACCTTTCCAAATGGCACCAATGTTTTTTATCTGAATGCCAATGCCGAAGCGGCAGGAAATATACTTGGGGTTCTTACAAACGCTAAAACCGCCTATT
>JANYEU010000221.1 GCA_025362915.1 Chitinophagaceae bacterium
CACTAGGCTCAGTTTTTCGAATATCTCATGAAATCCCAGACCCCCGTAACATAGGTCCACTAAAACCCCAAGCTAAAGCTTGGGGTTTACTGATAATACCAACACCATGTAAACGGTGTTTTCAAATTCGATTATTGGTTAATAAAGCTTCGATCTCATCAAGTCTGTGAAAAAATTGTTTAGTAAACAATAAAATATCCCCTAAAAGGCCATAGGGTAAATCTTGATTTACCCCACCAGGACGAAAATAAGCTGCATGCATTCTAGCACCGGATACACGTTCATAAAATTCAATAAGTTTTTCACGTTCTTCGAAAGCCCATAAAAATGGAGTTAAAGCTCCAATGTCTAAAGCATGGGTTGTTATAGACATTAAATGATTTAAAATGCGAGTTATTTCAACAAGTAAAACCCGTAAAAATTTTGCTCGAATTGGTAATTCAATATTTAAAGCCTTTTCAATTGCTAAAATATATCCGTGTTCTTGGGTCATCATAGAAACATAGTCTAAACGATCAAAATAGGGTAAAGCCTGTAAATAGGTTTTTGCTTCAATAAGTTTCTCTGTACCTCGATGTAATAAACCAATATGTGGTTCCGCTTCAACAACAATCTCACCAACGAGATGTAAAATTAAACGTAGAACACCGTGGGCAGAAGGGTGTTGGGGCCCAAAATTCATTGTATACATTTTATTAATAGAAATCGGATTGTTTTTTATATTAAATGTCATTGATATAAAACATAGTTTTTTAAATCTAATGTTTACCAAAATAATTTTACATAGTAGTTCGGGCATTTTCTAAAGTAAGTGAGATACTTCTAGACCTAATAATTGATAATATTAGGGTTGTTTCACAAGCAGCAATACCTAAGATTGTAAAAGTTCCAACAAAACCCTCATTGGAATGAAAAATTTGTGAAATTGCCAATATTATAACAGCAGCACTAATCATCATTATTTCAGCAGACATAAGAAATACCAGTAACTGACGATACTGATAACTTCAAATCATTGTACCCAAGGTTGTTAAAAAACAACCAACCATGACTGAAATAATTTCCATATATACTGGTATATTAACTATGGGACTAGCAGTATGTGCAAATCCTCAAGTAATAAAAAACATAAAGATTATAACAAAAGTAATAAAAAGTAATAAAAAATATTTTTGCGATATAAATTTACTCATTTGAGATGTGGGTTAACGTTGTGAAAATATAAGTTGCTTCAAATAAAAAATTTGTAATTTCCACGCCTCCCTCTAAACTATCATAAGGTTCAAGATTATTAAGTATTGCACAGTAGGATGTTTCTAAGAGCAGATGAAGTATAAATGCTTCAAATAAACTTATATCAGATATGGAAATTAAATCCAAAAATCCAAACATTGCGGCAAAAAGTAATATTAATTGAACTTCCAAAGTTAAAGGACTGTACTTTTGTTGTTTTAATATTTCTACGAGTCGTGCGCCGCGATCTAGTATTCTAACAGTTATTGCATCTAAATCAGAGCTAAAGGATGCAAAAGTTTCAATTTCACGAAATTGAGCTAACTCAAGTTTAAGAGAGTCAACTATTTCTTGCATGCTAACTACTTGTGCTGATGAACCAACACGACTAACTGATAAACCCACGTTAATAGCTGGTAAAACTCCTTTGTTAACCAATTCTTTTTCAACAAATATTTGCCCATCGGTAATAGAAATAACATTTGTAGGAATATAAGCTGAAACATCACCATCCAATGTTTCAATTATTGGTAATGCTGTTAATGAACCACCAAAATAAGTTAAAGAATTCATCTTTGCAGCACGCTCTAAAAGTCGAGAATGTAAATAAAAAACATCTCCAGGAAAAGCTTCTCGGCCCGGTGAGCGTCGAAGTAATAAACACATTTGTCGGTATGCAACTGCGTGTTTACTTAAATCATCATAAACAATTAATGCGTGTAAGCCACGATCTCGATAAAATTCACCAATCGTGCACCCTGTATAAGGTGCAAGGTATTGTAATGATGCGGATTCAGAAGCTGTTGCTGCAACAATCGTTGTATATTCCATACTATTAAATTCTTTAAATAATTGAAATAAATGAGCAACACTGGACTGTTTTTGTCCAATTGCAACATAAATACAATAAACCGCTTCATGGTCTTCTTGGTACATAACTAGTCCTTGATTTAAAATCGTATCAACAGCTATAGTTGTTTTACCAGTCTGTCGATCACCAATAATTAATTCACGTTGTCCTTTTCCAATAGGAATCATACTATCAATTGCTTTTATACCTGTTAGAAGTGGCTCGGTAACCGATTCACGTGGCATAATTCCTGGGGCTTTTGTATCAACAGGAGCTTGGTTCTCATCGGCAACTACAATAGACCCAAGACCATCAATTGGTTCACCAAGACCATCAACAACGCGCCCCAAAAGGTGCGGACCTGTTAGGACACTAATAATGCGCCCTGAACCTAAAACATATTTTCCAGCCCCAACTTT
>JANYEU010000245.1 GCA_025362915.1 Chitinophagaceae bacterium
TAAATATTGGTTTGGGGGATGATGTTACAATTTTAGAATTAGCCCAGATTGTAAAAAAAGTTGTGGGCTATGAGGGGGAATTAAAATTTGATACGACTAAGCCTGATGGAACACCACGAAAATTAATGGATGTTTCTAAACTTGCAAATTTTGGTTGGAAGGCTTCAATAACACTGGAAGACGGTATTAAATCCGTTTATAATGATATAAAAGATAATGAGTGGAACTAAGCCAAGAGTTTTAATTTTCTTAAATAGGTTAGTTATAGGAGGTCCAGCCATTGATGTAATATCAATGGCTGGTTTTTTACAAGTTGACTTTGACATCTTAATTATTTACGGTGAAAAAGAATCGCATGAAGTAGAGGCCAATTATTTACTAACGCAGTTTCCTAATCTTAAGATAAAAAAAATTGAAACATTAAAAAAATCGTTCGACCCAATTTCTAACTTAATTGTTTTTTTTACTGTTGTTAAATTAATTAAATCATTTAACCCTTCCATTATTCATACGCATGGTGCAGTGCCAGGTGTATTGGGGAGGCTGGCAGCCTTTTTTTGTAAGGTGCCAGTAATAATTCATACTTTTCATGGGCACTTCTTTCATTCTTACCTCAATAGTTTTTTTTCGTCTGGCATAATCCTTTTGGAAAAATTGCTTGCTTCATTAACCAGTGCAATTATCGCTACAAGCGAAAGTCAGACTGAGGATTTGGTAAATAAATATAAGATTGCGCCATTACATAAAGTAGCCACCATACAACTAGGCATAGACGAAAACTTTTTATCGGGATATGAGTCTGGTAATAATTCCTCTTTTGCTCAGAAGTATAAACTGGATAGCAATACTGTTGCTGTTGGCATTATTGCAAGGATTGTAAAAGTGAAGAATTTCAATTTGTTTGTTGAGGTGGTGGATAGTGTTTTAAAAAAGACAAAATGCAAGGTTGTTTTTTTTGTTATTGGCGATGGATATTTAAAAAAAGATATTCAAAAACAATTTACTGATAAATCAATTGTCTGGAGCGATGATGAACATATTATTAAAGACCCTTCTGTAATTTTTACTTCTTGGGTTTCTAAAATAGGAGAGGCTCTTTCCGTATTGGATATTGTTTTACTTACCTCAAATAATGAGGGTACGGGATTATCATTGGCAGAAAGTCAATATTGTGGTAAGCCTGTTGTTTCTACCAATGTTGGCGGTGTTGCCGATACGGTGATTGATGGAGAAACCGGTTTTCTTGTTCCCCCATCAGATTCTATTGCATTTACTGAAAAACTTTTGTTATTGATAGAAAATATAGAATTGAGACAAAGAATGGGGGCGGCAGCAAAAATATTTGCCCATGAGAAGTTCTCTAAAAAAACAGAAGTAGAAAATATTAATAAATTATACAATAGACTGCTTAAAACTGATAACCCATAAATTATTTATAAGCCCTTTACTATTATATGCCCAAAAGAACTTTTCTTTACAACTTGAAAAAAATACTTCAATAATTTATTTCTAATTAACCTTAAATTATGTCTGTGAAAAATATATTGATTACGGGAGGCGCAGGTTTTATTGGTAGCCATGTTGTCCGCTTGTTTGTGACTAAATATCCCAATTACAATATCATAAATTTAGATGCACTTACGTATGCTGGCAATTTAGAAAACTTGACCGATATTGACAAACTACCTAATTATACATTTGAAAAAGTAAATCTGTTAGATGTCGCTGCATTGACCAATGTATTTGAAAAAAATGACATTACTGATGTAATTCACCTTGCTGCAGAAAGCCATGTAGATAGAAGCATAGAAAGCCCGTTGGATTTTGTGTATACTAATATTGTAGGTACTGTCAATTTGTTGAATGTTGCTAAAACCAAATGGGGTGCAGACTTCAGTTCTCACCTATTCTATCACATTTCTACAGATGAGGTTTATGGGGCATTAGGTGCGGAAGGACTGTTTACCGAAACCACTCCCTACGATCCAAACTCTCCTTATTCTGCCAGTAAGGCTGCTTCCGATCATTTTGTTAGGGCTTATGCAGAAACATATCATCTCAAAACTGTTATCTCTAACTGTTCAAATAACTACGGACCTTTCCATTTCCCAGAGAAATTAATTCCACTGTTCATTAATAATATCATTCAAAAGAAACCCTTGCCTGTTTATGGTGATGGTTTATATACCCGCGATTGGCTTTTTGTCAAGGATCACGCAACTGCCATAGATATAATATTTCATAACGGAAAAGTAAATGATACCTACAATATCGGTGGATTTAACGAATGGAAAAATATTGATTTAGTTAAAATACTCTGTAAACTGATGGATGAGAAGTTGGGCAGAGAAGTAGGTGAGAGCGAACAATTGATTACTTATGTAAAAGATCGCCCAGGTCACGACCGCCGTTATGCCATTGATGCCACTAAATTAAATAAGGAGCTTGGCTGGAAACCATCAGTAACTTTTGAGGAAGGTCTTGCCCAGACAATTGACTGGTATCTTGAAAATACGGCTTGGTTAACCAATGTTACCAGTGGGGCTTATCAGAATTATTATACTGCCATGTACGCGGATAGATAATTTCCCCCAAAATCATTACATCATTGAAATCATTTAATCATAGATAGATGAGAGTTGAGGAAACTAAGTTGGCGGGTTGCTTTATTATTCATGATACTGTTTTTGAAGACAGTAGAGGTTACTTCTTTGAAAGTTTTAATAAACAAAAGTTTGATGCCTTAACCGGAACTGACATTACGTTTGTGCAGGATAATCAATCTAAATCCACCCGTGGCGTATTGAGAGGATTGCATTTTCAAAAAGGGGAACATTCCCAAGCCAAACTGGTTCGTGTTTTAGAAGGTAGTGTATTGGATGTAGCGGTTGATTTACGTAAAGACTCTCCTACTTTTGGACAATATGAAGCAGTGGAATTAACAAGTATCAATCATTTGCAGTTTTTTATTCCAAGAGGTTTTGGGCATGGCTTTGTCGTTTTGAGCGAAACCGCCACCTTCTTTTATAAGTGCGATAATTTTTATAATAAGGAAAGTGACGGTGGATTAATCTATAATGACCCTTCCATAAACATCAATTGGCGAATAGATACTAGTGAGTTATCCCTTTCTGAAAAGGATAAACTTCAACCCTCGTTAGAACAGATAAAAGATACCCTATACTTTAAATAAAATGATTCTTTGGGTTCTCCGGGTTTCTTCATTTAATCATTCAAATCATCTTAAATCACAGATATGAAAGGAATAATACTAGCAGGTGGCAGCGGTACAAGGCTTTACCCTATTACCAAAGGAATAAGCAAACAAATAATGCCCATTTATGACAAGCCGATGATTTATTATCCCTTGTCTGTATTGATGTTGGCAGGCATCAGCGAAGTATTGATTATAACAACCCCTGAAGACTCTGCCCAGTTTCAACGTTTGCTGGGTTATGGTAAAGATTTGGGTTGCAGGTTTGAATATGCGGTTCAAGAGAAACCAAACGGCCTTGCACAAGCATTTGTAATTGGTGCAGACTTTATTGGGAAGGATAAGGTAGCGTTGGTTTTGGGTGATAATATTTTTTATGGGGCAGGGTTTAGCAAGCTATTACAATCATTTAATAATGTGGTGGGGGCGGCTATTTTTGCTTATGAAGTGAATGATCCAGAAAGATATGGTGTAGTAGAGTTTGACAAGGATTTTAAAGCTATTTCTATTGAGGAGAAACCTGTTCAGCCTAAATCGAACTATGCGGTGCCTGGTTTATATTTTTATGATAATGAGGTGGTGGAAATTGCAAAGAACATTCCCCTGTCTCCTCGTGGAGAATATGAAATTACCGATGTAAATAAAGTTTATTTAGAAAATAAGAAGTTGCAGGTTGGTGTAATGAACCGTGGAACGGCTTGGTTGGATACCGGTACTTTTGAGTCATTGGCTGATGCAAGTGAATTTGTACGGGTGATAGAAAAACGCCAAAGCCAGAAAATTGGCTGCATAGAAGAAGTAGCTTTTAGGATGGGCATTATTGATAGGGAACAATTGATGGTTTTGGCTACACGTTATGCCAAGAGTGGCTATGGCGAATATTTAAGGAAGCTGAAATAGATTCTTGTCTGGATTCTGGATTTCATTAAAAAGGCTGTTGCATTTATTTGTGGCAGCCTTTTTTTGCAGATTAATAGGCACAAATCAGTTTATAAAACCTTATTGATATACAGTTTTGGTATCACCCTTTTTTTCCTACCAAAAATGCTTTATGTAGTATTGCAATACAATGTTTACCAACAATAAAATTCCACAAATTGCCGCCACACCGCCACCTTTTTATACGTGGATGGGTTTCAGTCCACACATTGTTTTCATCGCGTATTTGTTTTACCTATTCCCATTTTTCTTTCATCCATACCTCACCTCCATTATCTCGTTTCCAACACCCCTTGCCGCAGCCACCTCTCCACCTTCTTACACAATGCTTCTCTTCCACTCGATAAAACTACTTTTCCCTCTGCCCTCAAACTGTTTTTTGCCACTGGTTTGGTAGAACCGCCATAGTTTACGGGCGAAATGTTCGGTTGAACGGAGGTTCCGTTCAATCGTACGGAGGATTTGTTCAATTGAACGGAAGATTTGTTCAATCGTACGGAAGTTCCGTTCAATCGTACGAAGGATTTGTTCAGTTGAACGGAAACTTCGTTCAGTCGTACGGAAGATATGTTCAATTGAACGGAAACTCCGTTCAGTTGAACAAATGGAAGAAATAGGCTTCTTCGGGGCGGTTTGAAGGGGGTCAAAAAATTTTATCATCAATTAAAAAACATAATAGAATGGCACATTTTCCTCGTAAAGAGAGTCTTTTAAGTATTTATTTTCAAGTGGTGGTAGCCTATATAGGGCTAAATTTTGCGCGGCTATTGATTACGCCCGCCAACAAAACCTTGCTGACAGACAAGTATGCCGAATGGGTTGCCATCTACGCATTGGCTACCACTGCCGCCACAAGCACTAAAACAAATGTGGGGCAAAAGGATGTGATAGAGGAAGAGATGAAGGGGATTTTGAGGGGCATTTATGGCGATTTTCCGGACAGTGTATTGCTCCCCACCGACAGGGATACGTTTAATATTCCCGTACTGGGTGGTGCGCATCCGCACGTGCCAATGAGTAGCAGTACCCCGATTGGGAAGGCTGATGGCGGTGCTAGGTTGCACCATGTGATAACGCTTTCGGATAGTGTTTCTAACAAACATGCGCATCCGCACGGCGTTAGTGCCTGCGAAGTGTGGCAAAAAATAGGCGGCACCGCACCGGTGGAAGCAAGCGAACTAACCTACATTGGCTCTACGAGCAATGCCGTTTTTGCAACCGATTTTGCGGGGGCCGATGCCGGCAAGCCAGTGTATTACTGGATGCGTTGGGTGAACAGCCGCAACGAAAAGGGCAGTTGGAGCCCAATGTTTTCGGCCAATGTGCAAGGGTAGTTGTTAGTTATGAACTATGAGTTTGAGGAGAGTATAAAAAAGAGGTTGAAAGCAAGAGGTTTTAGGACTGAATGCTTTTGACCTTTTTTTATGAATAATGGTTAAGCAAGTATATTTACACAAATAATAAAATGAAACACATAGCGGAAGCACATCGTTACTTGGACAATGCAAAAGAAATTCTGAGGGAAAAGGCACAGAAAGAAGACGGTTATTATAAGGATAGAAAGTATGTAAAAATGGCTGGTAACACAGCCTATGCAAGTGTTTTGGAAGCGTTGGATGGGCTTTTTGGTAAAAAGCAGAAAGGTCGTAAAAGTGTTGAGTGGTATCAGGAAGAGTTAGGAAAGGTAGATAGAAAGCTATTGAATACTTTCAATTCTGCTTATGATAATTTGCATTTGGCAATGGGATATGATGGCAACCTCAATGTTAAGGTATGTAGCGCAGGGATTGAGGAAGCAGAAAAAATTATCAATTGGGTAGAGACGAAACAAGAACTGGTGAGTAATTAAGTAGTAGCCAACAGATATTGAAAAGGTTGAAAGCAGGAGGTTTTAGAACTGAATGCTTTTGACTTTTTTTATGTTTTTAACTTACCTCAACAGAAAGCCAATAGCCTCATTGGCAATTTCCGATTCATCATCCTTTGGGGTGGCAATCAAAACATCGGTATAAAGATTTCCTTTTTTCAGTTCAATAAAACCAAGCTCGGGATAGTTATGACTCTTCAGGATATTGGTAGGAACAATGGATGCACCCAGCCCATTTTTTACCAATTGGATGATGGAAGAAATATTATTCGATTCGTGCACCACTTTTGGAATGAAACCATAGTTGGCACATATCTCTAGCAGCATATCATAATAGTGTGGGGCATAATCTTTATTGAAGAAAACAAAAGTTGCTTCTTTCAGTTTCTCAATATCCTCTTCCGTTTCTAGGTTTACTAAGTTCTTATTGAATACCACCGAAAAGCTATCCCTAAACCAAAGCTTGGTCTTTATCATTGGCGACTTTAATGGCGCGCGGATAATACCGAGGTCTAGCTTGCCCTGTTCCAAATCAGCAATCTGTCGTGCAGTAGGTACTTCGTAGAGGCTAAAGTTTACAAAAGGGTATTTGTCCGATAAAAACTTAATCAGCTCGGCAATGTCTCCCGAAAAAGTTGAACTGATGTAGGCAATCCTAAATTCGCCACTGATATTTTTACTTATCTTTTGAGTTTTCACCGTAATCCTATCCAGATTCTGCAATAACTGCCGCACTTCTTTTTCGAAGTATTTGCCGGCTTCGGTCAATTCTACCCGTTTATTATTTCGATTGAAAAGACGTGCATCCAACTCATCTTCAAGTTCCTTAATCTGCCGGCTAAGGGGCGGTTGCGATATAAAA
>JANYEU010000287.1 GCA_025362915.1 Chitinophagaceae bacterium
ATCAATCATCCCCTTATTGCGTTGCTATAAAGTAATTGTTCTTAAAAACAGAATCACCAATGAGTAATGAGTGCTATCATCGTATCCACTAAATTCATCCAAAGATACCATCCTTCCAAATACTCATTAAAACCCCCAAAACCAGAGATAAATCCAACAGAAAATGGGGAATGTAATTTAAACTGTGTCAATTGCAATCCCCCCCTTATACTGATTTCTTTAGTGGTATCAACGCTACTTTTCCCGCAGCGGTTGTAAGCGGATTGTTGATGGATACAATATTTTTTTCCTTTGCAATCTTGTAGCTACCGCCTACTGCCAAGGTTAACGGTGTGCCGATAAGGGGATGGAGAGGATAGAACGGAGACTAAACAATCTAACCCACAAATTGCATATACAGCAGCACAACCGCTGCGGCACTCATCAATATCAGCGTTGCAAAGCCCAATATGTTCGATAATTTCGAGTTGGTATATTCTCCCATCACCGTTTTGTTGTTGGCAATATGCAGGATGATGGCAATAAGCACAGGTGCGGTTAATCCGTAGAGGATGGCGGAATAAATTAGTGCCTTTACGGGAGAAATGCCCACCACATTCATCAACAATCCGAGTATCAGCGAGATGGCTATGATGAGATAAAATGCCTTTGCCTCATAAAACTTTTTATTTAGCCCCTGTTCCCAACCAAATGTTTCGGCAATGATGTACGATAGCGACCCACTTAATACCGGGATGGCCAAAAGCCCCGTGCCAATAACGCCAACGGCAAATAGTGTGTATGCAAAATTGCCCGCCAATGGTTTTAATGCTTGTGCCGCCTGCTCCACCGAGTCTATTTTACGAATACCACCATTAAATAATACCGTTCCGGCGGTGAGGATGATGAAAAACATGACCAGATTAGAGAATAACATCCCAAAATCCACATCAGATTTCATCTTGTCCATTATTCTTTTATTCAATACAAATGTTTTTCTTAGTTGCCTGTCTTCCACCTCCATTGTTGCCTGCCAAAAAAAGAGATAGGGCGAAATGGTGGTGCCAAGAATGGCTACCAGTATGCTGATAAAGTCCTTATCGAACTTGATGGTGGGTATAAAAGTACCTCTTAGCACGGTGGCCCAGTTTTGTTTGTAGAGAAATGGGACAATCAGGTAAACCAACAACACCACAGAGAGGTATTTGAGTACGGAAGCTATTTTTTGATAGGGTAAAAAGATGATGATGACCAAGAGTAGCGCTGTAAAAGCCACACTGAAAACAATGGGATGTACTTGCGGAAACAATAAATTGCCTACTGCGCCCATGCCGGCAATATCGGCACCTATATTCATTACAATAGCCGGAAAACTAAACAACACCATTATATATAGTACGGGTTTTGAGTAGTGGGTTTTTAGGGTTCCGGTTAATCCCTGCGCTGTTACCATACCAATACGTGCGCACATTTCTTGAATGGCCGCCATTAGTGGAAAAGTGATTAGGGCGGTCCACAATGTAGAAAGACCATAAGCTGCGCCGGCTTGAGAATAGGTCGCAATGCCCGATGGGTCATCGTCGCTTGCTCCAGTTACGAGTCCTGGGCCTAATAATTTCCAAAAGCGCAGAAATTTGTTGGGTTTTATTTTGTCTACCATCTGTTTAATTATTGTTTTAAAAGGTTGAAAAAATAGACAACATTCTTATGAAGGCATCTATATGGGAGCCGATTAAACAAAAAGCGGGCAAAATTTCTACTTTTAAAAATTCTAAATAAAAATAACACCTAATACATGGAATCAATAGGGAAAAAATAAAACTTTTTTTTGTGGATTAATGATAGTTTTTGGAAAGATGATAGAAGCATTGAACAGAAAATAGCCATTGATTAAAAGGACTTGAGCTAAACGGAGGACGCATTTCCTTAATCTCCCAAATAATGTGCATAGTTTGTTTTTTATTTATTGTTTCAGGAACTTTACTTTGCCTAACTTTATTTTTTAAATTCTTATTTTACAATAAATATCATAGTTATGCTTAAACTTTTGGCTATTGGACATCTTGGAAAAGATGCCACCGTGAACACAGTTAATGGAAAGAATGTAATCAACTTTACGGTTGCCCATTCTGAAAAATATAAGGATGCACAAGGCGTGCAAGTTGAAAAGACATTGTGGGTTGATTGTTCATATTGGACGGAGCGGACGGCAATTGCCCCTTATTTGAAAAAAGGAACGCAAGTGTATGCGGAAGGAGTGCCAGATATACGCACCTGGACTACACAGGATGGAAGAAATGGTGCTACATTGATGTTGCGTGTGCAAAGTGTACAATTAATGGGTGCAAAAACTGCGGATGGAAGTCCGGATGGAGGTTCACCATCTTCCCAATCATCTTCTCCTGCGGCTAATTACCCATCAAATGCACCCGTTTATGAAGCACCTGCAGCAAGTGTTTCTGAACCAATAGATGATTTGCCATTCTAGAAGGAATAAACTTGTTATTGATTGATGCAAAAAGGCTGTCCATACAATTGGGCGGCCTTTTTGGTGTTCGTTATTGAGGAAAATACTTGCTTATTTTAGTATTAGTTTGGGTCGAAGCTAGGTTCTGTTGGATCTCTGTACGGTATTTTAATTTGCTTTGGTTTTAATGCAAAGAGTTTATCAAAATCTTTTCTATAAGATAAACTAACACCCTGCCTGTTTACCCTACCCAACGTAGAGCCACTGATATCCAAACTGTTTTTGCTGAACACAATGGCACGAAGTCGTTTATCCTGTGTAAGAACGAGTTCAACATTCAAATCTGGCAACCACTGGAAGTTGCCATTGGTAATGGTAGAGGTGGCACCAGGTGCGGAGAAGTCTAAATCGCCACCATACGTGATGATTACATTATCATTAAAAAAGCTTTTGCCTATCTTGAAGTTGATGTTGGTACGATCTAAATGGCTATTACTGCTATTGGAAGTCAATCCACTACTCTGATCCAAAATACTCGAGCTGCTATATAAGGAAGTACCCAAATCGAAATGCAAACTTCTATCGCCAGTAAGTTTAAACAGCAGATTGGTAACGGCTGTGTTCACTTGTTTGGTTAATAACTGCGAAATGGTGTTTACACCCAAACTATTGATGTTGTTTCCTGCATTTCCTGCCAATAATCCTTGTCCATAAGGTGCAAATGTGTTGAATACAATCAGCGAAGTAGCTTGAGAAAGCATTTCATTCTGATCTGCCTCTATCTTATTGATAAATTCCATAAAGACGGGGTCTGTTTTAACAGGGCTTGATTGTGGAAAATCAAGCCGGAAGGTAATATCTGGTTTACTTAATTTATTTTTTAAGGAAGCAATTACAAAAACTTGCCCCCGGTAAGATTTGGTAGTGCTGTTTACCACTGCTTGTTGCGATGTAATCAAATCTCCGGCACTAACCCTTTCTGCAATATATTGTGCATCTATATGGATGTCTGCATTCATGGGGCTACCATTCCATTCTATGTAGTTTCCGGCTTCTGGCAGCAATATAAATGGCTTTCTGATGAATGATTGGAAGTTAAAGTTGTAGCTACCTTGTTCTATATTGTATCGTCCATTCATGGTAAATGGGGCAGATGTGCCAGCATGTATCTTTAACCGTCCATTTCCTACTGCCTTGATAACATCCCCAGTCTGTTCATCCAGAATTACATCTATTGCCACAAATCTATTCGATGTCATATCCAAATCAACCGTCAAATCAAAGTCGCTTTTCTTATCTGTTGCCTGCATTTCCTTACCATACTTTTTAAATACGATAAAGTCAGCCTCTCCATTCTCCCTATCTATAGAGTTTGGTATGTAAATATGTGATGAATCGTTTGCTTCGGCTACCATTTTTAGATAAGTGCCCTTCTCAGGACCTTTAAAGCTGAGTGTTGCCTTACCAATTGCCTTTCCAAAGAATTGTTTATTGTCTCTTGGCTTGGTATCAATCAATAAAAGCTTGTTGGTACTCAATGCAAAGTCAAAATACATGTCCTTGAAGCCTTTTTCCAGTAACTTACCCTTTACTTTTCCCGTATTCTTGTATCTATCCTTTATAATTATCTCCCCTAAATCAATACCATCCTCATTAAAATTGATGGTTGCACTATCTATCTTGTAATACACCTGTGTATAGTTTACCCGTAAGCCTACATTTTTCAAGTTAACTTTCCCAAGTAGGGTAGGGCTGTTAGGATTTCCTTTCACAATTAGATTACCTGTAGCATTCCCCGTCATCTCGGAGAAAATATCTCCTAAAAAACGCTGAACAAAGCTCACTTTGGCATCAGCCAGCTGGGTATTTACATACAATGGCTGTCCAGTGGTATCTTTTGTATCGAAATAACCGCTGCTATTAAAGTTATAATTCTTATTGGGTGATACCGCATTGAAAGATACAATTCCTTTCTTGCTATTAAAGCCTGCTGTTACATTAACCAATCCAATAGAATCCGCATCCATACGAAATTGTTCTGCCTTTATCTGGGCATCAGCCTTGAATTCTCCAAAGAAATCGCTTAGTCTTACCGTGCCATTAGCCAAACCTTCAAATTGTGGGCTCTTTACAAATAAGGAAGTCATGTCTCCCAATACAACATCCTTTAGTTTTACAACAAGGTTATCCGCAACACTATCTGCGTCCTGCGTATCTGTTTCAACCCTTATTTCCTGCAACCCTTGGGTAAACTTTACATTATCTGCACTAACAGAATTCCGCGTAATTACAACATCACCGGCATTTTCCAGGTTCCATTTCTTTTCATTCAACACAAAAAAAGAAGGTTTAAACTTTATCTTAACCCCATCAGGTAATAAGGTTACCCCCGCATTCAAACTTGCTTCATTCAATGTATTATCTGCCTTGGCCTGTAGGCTTACATCCGAATAATCATTGCTAGATACGATGGAAATATTTGTATTTGGGAAATTGAGACTGTCACCCACCTTTATATTTGAAATATCTCCGTTTAGTTTTAGCGTATCCAATGTTCCTTCGCCAGTAATGTTTGCATCTGTAACCAAATATTTGCCATACGTTAACGTTGGAATGTTTGCCACAATACCAAATTTGTTTAAACGGGTATCTACCGTTCCTTCAATATTGGCATAATCCAAGCCGCTTAGCTTTTTATCCAATATCTTGGCATAACTATCAAAGTCTTTTGTAGCCAATGTAACCGTAAAATCCTGATTGGCAGGCACAATAGCGGGTGGGGCAAAGTAAGAAGGGAAGTAATGGCTAAGGTATGTCTTGAATGCATCTGGAAGGTCTAATATCTTATAATTCTTACCCGCAAAAGTTAGCGAAAACTCATTGCTAGATAGGGTAAGTACCTTCTCCCCAGCGTCATTGTAAGAAGTATTCAATACCAAGGAATCGAAACTTAACCTATTCTTTTCATGCAGTAGGTTGGCATTCAGGATTTTTGCCGATCCAATGAAATTATCAATGTTCTTACCTGTAAAGTTCATATCCAATAGGCCCGTAAGCTCAATATTGTTGTTGGTTAGTTTCAGGTTCTTAAAGTTACTTTCATGTAAATCTCCCAATATATTCACACTGGGGGTCTGTTTACTAAGATTAACTTCAATGGTACTTGTAAAGTCTAGGTTGGGGTCATCAACCTTTGTATCACCCCTGAAGAAGTTCTTTACCAGCGTACCATTGGTGGTAATGTTGGTATAGCTGTAGCCATTAAACTCAAGATTTGTGAAATTACCATCTATACTGGTATTAATCCTGTCCATATTGAAACTGGTACCTGCTATCTTACCATTAAAATCTACAAACCCCAACATATTACTGTTTACAAACTTCCCCAAATTGAAACGGGTGGTAAGCAAATTGCCAGAATAATTAGGATCACCCTTGTCAGGAATCTTCATGGCAAGGCTTGCATCCACCGCACCGATAGTGGTACTCAATACCCCGTTTGTTTTAAAATCGTATAGCGTACCTAAGAAACTTCCCCTAAAAAGAACATCACCCAACGCAGGCAGGTTTATGGCATCTATGTCTTTTAGTGCTGGGATAAAGACCGTCAAATCGTTTACATTCGTCTTAATGTTGCCATTCGGGAAGCTGATTATTGTTTTATCAATGTTCGGTAATCCCTTCATGGCAAGCGTACCTTGTATGCTGGTGGTACCTTGCGAATGCAGAAAGAGATTTTTAATATTAAAGTTGGCAACAGAGCCAAGAAAGTTGCCTGACATGACTACTTCCTTCTTCCAAGTCTTTAAATCAGGCGCAAAATAGCCTACATCATCGCTATATACCTTTGCCTCTTTCACCCTTGCATCCATTACAACATTGGTGGTATAACTCTTAAAGTCATTGTTGAAATGTTTAAACCGCATGGCATAATAATCCCCCAAATGACTTTTGTTTGTCTGTAAATCCAGCTTGGCGAACTCCATTATTTCTGGAGTGATGCGCAATTGTGCTTTCAATTTCTTTATCTCGAAGCCAGAACGCTCCTTGCATGATAGGGTTATATTGGTTTTTAGGGTATCTTTATTGAAGGATACACTATGGAGGGAACCATTTAGTTGTGTTATCCTAATATGAGAGCCATCAAAATGAGCGGAGGGTTTATCCTTGTCTGTGTCTAAAGAAAAGCTGCCATTATGTATCCGTACACTATCTATTTTAAGTAATATACCAGGATTGAACTTCAATAACGAAGGTTTATCATCTTCCAAATGATCTTTTTTGGCAATAGAATCTGGTCGTAATCCATCATAATCCACGATGGAGAAGTAGGGTCGCTCCATCTCCAACGTCTTCACCGAGTACCGGCCTTGCTCTACATCACCTTTGTTGGCATCAAGTAGCAGCTCATCCACTTTTACGGTCAGATTTTCGCCTGTCCATGCATCTATTTGTACAAACCGTACATTTTGCAGGTTTATTTTCTTTAGGTTTACGTAAAAAGGCTGCTCATTGGAAACAGAAGTATCCTTCGATGCAAAATGATCTACAATAAACTGATAGTTCCATACAGCAGTTTTCCGGTTTAGGTTCACAACTGCATTTTCAAGCCCGATATATTTTAAGTCTGCCTTTTGTTTCAAGAAAAACCAATCGGTAATCCGCACCCGCAACACACCTGCATACAATAATGTATCATTGTGTTTGTCTTTTATCAGGATACCATTGAAATCTAGCTTATCAAACAAGGAAAATCCCACCCTGTCAATCTTTACTTCTGTCTTTAAGTCGTGAGAGAGTACGTTGGTGACCCTTCTAGCCAGCCAAGTTTGTACCGATGGGAGTTGTATGGCAAGTAATAGCATCATCAGTACTGCGATGATTATTAGAAAAATCCTACCCGTTATTTTAATGTATCTCTTCAAAAAACAATAGATTTTAAATAGCGCTGCAAAGAAACACCGCATTGAGCCAAATACAATACCAAAGCTATACTTTACTGTTCAAAGAAGTGGCAATATAGTGTTAATGATTCAATTGAACCGAATACCCTGTAACTTGTAAGCTATAACCACTTATAAGAACTTCTTGTTTGATTATAGATGCTACCCAAATTACACTCACATAAAGTCTTTATACATCAAATACTTTTTCCTTATCACCATAAAGGCTGCCAGCTTGGGTTGCCAGGTGTTTCGTATCTCAACCTCACTCTTTCCTGCCCTTATCTGTTGCATCAATTCCTTGTTTCCTGCCAATTTATTAAAGAAATAATCTGTTTGCCCGCCGCTAATTGTTGAAATAAAGAAACTATCCTTAGTAGGATACAACTGATAAGCTTTTAGTAGATACTGTAATTGCAAATGATTATTTAGCTTGCGCAATGCTGCGTTATTTGCTGCAAATACATTCCAGCCGTAGCATTTCTTATCCTTGTATTTAGGCTCTTTTGCCCCAATTCTTGTAGTTGGTACAAAAGAAAAGAGTGTATCGGGGAATGAAGGATGCCCAAAGATGCAAAATGGGTGTTCTGTCCCCCTGCCCTCACTGATATTGCTCCCTTCAAAAAAGCAAGTGGAAGGATACCAATATATGGATGCCATATCGGGCAAATTAGGCGAGGGTTTTACAGGTAAGATATACTTACTCATGTGGGTATAGTTTCTACAAGGGATTACCGTTAGTTTAAAGTTGGCGTTCTTATCTTCAAATCCCAATATCTGCCCTAGGCTCGTGGATTGTTTGTCTTCCTTGCATATATATTTCCAGTTCAGCCACTTTTCGCCCAGCAACATCTTGGCATATTCACCTTCCGTCATGCCATACACCACGGGTATGGGTTGCATTCCCACAAAGCTGCTAAATTCTTTTTCCAATACAGGCCCATCCACATAAAAACCATTCGGATTAGGCCTATCCAACAGTATCAATGGCTTGTTGTATTGTATCGCACTCTCCATAAATCCCTGCAAGGAAGAGATAAATGTATAAAACCGAACGCCCACATCCTGTATATCAAATAGCATAATGTCCACATCCAGAAGATCTACTGCATTGGGCTGGGTTTTCTTACCATACAATGATACCACGGGTATGCCAGTGCCCTTGTCGGTGTAGCAAGCTACGGTTTCGCCTGCATCGGCCGTTCCCCTAAAGCCATGTTCGGGCGCAAATACCTTCGTAATGGTTATACCCAAGTGTTGCAGGCTATCCACCAGATGTGTGTTGCCAATAATGGATGTTTGGTTGGCAAAAATGCCTACCCTTTTACCCCGCAGCAATGGCAGGTATTGTTCCGTTTGGTATGCGCCTGGCAGTATGGGCAGCATGGTGTGTGTGGCAATATTGGTTTGTGCAATTATCAGCCCTTCTATCAGCATAAAAATTAAAAATAAGCCTAGCTTCATCGTGTATCTATTTGCGATTTTGTCTGAAATTAATAAATTAATTTCACTGTGTAACCCAGAAATGTATTTTCGCCGCTCAAAGTAAATTATTTACACAAAAAAACATCAAATGGAACAAGTAAAAAAGGGTGATACAATAAAAGTTCACTACCATGGCACACTGGCAGATGGTTCTATCTTCGATTCTTCCACTGGTCGCGATCCATTGGAGTTTGAAGTGGGCGGAGGCATGGTTATCGAGGGTTTCGATAATGGCGTATTGGGTATGGCTGTTGGCGATAAGCGTACAGTGGACATTCCTGCAGAACAAGCTTATGGACCTAAGAACGATGATATGGTAATGGAATTTCCTATCGACCGTTTTCCTACAGACATGGTGCCTGAAGTGGGGATGCAGTTGAACATGAGCAACAACGAAGGCGAACAATTTCCGGTGGTGATAGTAGAAGTTTCTGATGAGTTTGTATTGCTCGATGCCAATCATCCATTGGCAGGTAAGGACTTAATCTTCGATTTGGAGTTGGTATCCATCACACCAAAGTCTATGATTATAATGCCTTAATTAAAGGAGAAAAGTAGATTTAGTTCTGATTAATTAATAAATGAAAGGGTAGAGCATTCAGTTGTCTCTACCCTTTGTTGTATTATTAGGCTAGATAGCGTTTACCCCTATATACGGTCAACAACCCTTTAAGGGTTGTTGATCGTAATAGCCACGTGTCCTCACGTGTGGATTCTCCATAATAAATAGCTAACTAAAGAAATGATATTACAAAATGTTGGCAAAGTCATCTTGGCGAATCCACACGCGACACGCGTGCGCTAGCCCTAGTAGATATTAGCGATTGACGTGCACTAGCTGGGAAAAAAATGTGATTCATAATCCTCGCCGCTAGTCCACGCCATATTCACATTCGCTACCATCGTTGCAGCTAGCGCATCGCCTGTGGCGTGTGCATTCGCCACAATAAATACTCATCATAGATATGACTAAAACATTGACAATCTACCTTAGCGAATGCACACGCGAAACGCATGCGCTAGCCCTAGTAGATATTAGCGAGTTGTGCGGACTAGCTGGGGAGTTTATTTCATTATGGTTGGCGGCATATTTTTCACTCCAGATTACTGTCCAATTAATTTTATGATTTCATATTCTTCGATTGTACTTGGCTCTACATTTACTTTTCGAGATGTAAAATATGGTATCAAATAATTTAAGGAAACCTCAGTACCCGCTTTCACTTTCGGCAAACTTTCAATCTTTATTCCTGTTTGAATATTCGATAATGAATCTAAGATTATGTGATATCTTGGAATTAATTCTAAGTCTCCCCACAAATTATAGTAAATATTAGAATTCTCTCCTGATGATTCCCAGCCAATCCAATTTATAAAAAAGTGATTCTTATTTTTTTCGTCAGAGAGATTATTTAACTCCTTTTCTGTTTTATCATAGCCAATTTGAAAATTCAGCCCATGAAATCTGCCATCTGAAAATATCAAGTATATATTTTTGCGAACTTTATTTATAGGGACATCATAGACATAAGACATTGCATTTAACTTATTAATATGCCTTCTAAAAATAAAACATCTGCTGCAAAACAAAAGAATTGCAATAACAAAGATTGTAATGAGGTATCTTTTATTTATCATATTTGATTACTTAAATTGGAACTATTTTTTCTTTATTTCCCCCCGCTAGTCCACGCCAAATTTGCTACCATCGTCGCAGCTAGCGCATCGCCTGTGGCGTGTGCATTCGCTACGATAAAAAAGACACTTAAAATATACTCAACCTACGATTAAGGAACTTTTGTTACTTATTACTAGCTTCAAATATAAAGCTTTTGCTTTTATAGTCGTTCGTCAAGAATACCAAACAACAGAGAGTAGTGCAATCAGCTTCCTCCTCAATCATTCAAATCCCTCTATCTCCCACAAATATCACTACTATCTCCTATTAAATCAACAATAACCCATAGATATTACCAGCAAATAGTATTAAATGTGGCTAATCTGGGTTTTACCAACACCAAATAGTTTCATTTCATGTATAATCTATTTCAACTAAC
>JANYEU010000335.1 GCA_025362915.1 Chitinophagaceae bacterium
TCCGCCTGCAACGGCCCGACGGCACGGTTGTTTGGGTCGATACCCACGCTGCGCTTGTCAAATGGGACGGGCAGCCTGCGTCGCTTTCATGGCTCAGCGACATTACGCGCCGCAAGTCGATCGAAGCCGAGCTGATCAGAAGCAAGGAAGCCGCCGAGTTCGCCAACCGCACCAAGACCGAGTTTCTCGCCAATATGAGCCACGAGATACGCACCCCATTAAATGGTGTGATTGGCTTTACAGACCTTTTGCTAAGAACGAGACTAGATGCTACACAAACGCAATATATGTCGGCGGTGTATCAATCTGCCAATTCCTTATTAGACATCATTAATGACATACTGGACTTTTCTAAAATAGAAGCTGGCAAACTAGAGCTCGATATTGAGAAGAGTGACTTATTGGAAATAGGCAACCAAGTGGCGGATGTAGTTACCTATCAGGCACATCAAAAGGATTTGGAGGTTTTATTAAACATTGCTCCAAATATTCCAAGGTTTATTTGGGCAGATTCCATCAGGCTTCGTCAGGTGTTGGTGAACCTTTTGGGTAACGCAGTGAAGTTTACGCAAGAAGGTGAAATAGAATTGAAGGTAGAAATCCTTCCTTCCAATAAAAACAACCCCGAGCAAACCTATTTTCGCTTTTCAGTCAGGGATACTGGCATAGGCATACTACCCAAAAACATGCAACGCATATTTGATGCCTTCTCGCAAGAGGATTCATCTACCACAAGAAAGTATGGTGGTACAGGTTTGGGATTAACCATCTCTAATAAGCTATTGGCATTGATGGATAGTAGGTTGCAGGTAACAAGTGAAGTAGGCAAAGGCAGCACTTTCTTTTTTGATATATCTCTCAAGACAATGAGTGGAGATGCCATCATTACAGAAAATTTGGGTGGCATTAAAAAGATCTTGATAGTAGATGACAATGCTAACAACAGACTTATTCTAAAGGATATGTTGGCAATGAAGGAGATCATTTCTGAAGAAGCAGACAGTGGCATGGTTGCATTAGAAAAAATAAGGCAAGGGAATAAATATGATGTTATTTTGATGGACTTTCACATGCCACAAATGGATGGCATAGAAACAATCAGAAATATCCGTCAGAACATAAACTTGAATGCCTCAGATCAACCAATCATACTATTATATAGCTCATCAGATGATGAAAGTATCAATGTAGCCTGCAAGGAATTGGATGTTCAGCAAAGGCTGATCAAACCGATCAAGATGAAACAACTCTTCGAGTCATTGTCGCATGTGCACAATAAAGAGGTTGTACAAGAGTCTTTGGCCATTAATGACAAAGACAACGAATGGATTAAAAAGATACCCGTTAACACAAGGGTAATGATAGCTGAAGATAATATGGTGAATATGTTTTTGGCTAAAACCATTATTGGAGGACTTTTGCCAAACGTTCAACTAATAGAAGCAACAAATGGTAAAATGGCACTGGACTTGTTTAAAACAGAGAGACCAGATATAGTATTTATTGATGTGCAGATGCCAGATATGAATGGCTATGAAGCAACTGCTGCCATAAGAAATTTAGAAAAGAATACTAGAACACCCATCATTGCCCTTACGGCTGGTATTGTAAAAGGAGAAAAAGAAAAATGCCTTCAAGCCGGCATGGATGATTATATAAGTAAACCTGTTGTGAAAGACGCAATAGAAAATGCACTTAAGTATTGGCTGGTATATAATAAGGAATACAACAATAACCTCCAAAAAGAGAATAAAGAAGAAGAGGAAAACACTGCACATTTTGATGTAGAGAAGTTAAAGAACCGTTTAAGTAACAATGAAGGTATTTATAACCAGTTTCTTTCATTAATCAGAAAGAATATTGGTCAGCCTACTACAGACATGATTGAGGAAATGAGGAAAGCCATCGAGAATGAGGATTTGGTCAGCCTCCGTTCTGTTGCACATAAGATTAAAGGAACCGCATTATCCGCTTGTTTTGACAAACTTGCAGAGCTGCTAAAGGAAGTAGAAAAGCCAGAGGCGTTTAATAAGGAAAACCTTTACAGCTCACTTGATGCGGTAATGGCAGAGGTTGCCATTTTAAGACAACTTCTGGCAATATAAATTACTCTATTCATGTTTTTATGATTCTCCCATTATGAATCATGGCAAATACATGTCTATTAACCCATTCCCATTATAAATCTTGGCAAATACATGTGCATTAACCTATCCCTATGATAAATAAGATACTAATAATCATTTTTAAAATGAAGTGAAATAAGGGGTGGTCTGATAGCAGAAGTGGTAGTTAAATTATTCTCTACAAAGAATATTACAACCTGCAAGTGATGGCTTATTCACAGTTTCTTTAGTAAAACCATCGTAAAGGCTTACCCAAAAAACTTTCACTTCGTAGTAGTGATAGAAAATAAGGTGTTCTTGCTTACAACAGTTGTAATCTTTTTCTGGAAAGTAACGCTTGCCAAAAATACTTGTGAAGGGGGAACTGATTGTAGTCAATGAAATAAGACCAACGGCAATGAGTGTAAACGGGTTGAACTTTGAAATTTGTACCATACTGATGGGGGCTTGTAGGGTTAATTAAAACGTGTTTTCTAATTTTTCGAAGTTATGACAATCAATTAGCGAATGTGTAGTCGTTTATCCATAGTTAAGGTAGTAGATATTTATAAAATGATTATTAAATAAAACTATTTTCTTTCGTTTTAATAAAATATTTTACAAATTACTAATTAGGGTGGAGGATAGATTCTAACTGCGTCATTATTTTTAGAAACGTATATTGTTTTTTATAAATAATTGGATTATTTCATTTCTATGTTATTAAAATTCCATATAATAGCATTATAATTTCAGTTCAGTTATTCCCTATTTCCCTCTTGTATTCAGATATTCTTTTTAATTAAAGGTGACGATTGCGTTTGTATTTTGATTAAGTTGAATATCGACTTGAAAAATGTATTTAATATATTAATTGACATAAAACAAAGTTGTTTTATTTTTTTAAATGCTTGCAATATGAATTTTAAATACGACAAAATATACCAAAATGTATGTAGCATTCATTATTTATTTTTTTAGAAAACTATTTGACTCTAGTGGCTTTATGCCAAGGTGGCATTGTGGCAAATGGGAAAGCACCCATGGCTGGGTGTATATATTATCCGATATAACCATTAGCCTAAGTTATCTTGCAATACCAATAATAATATTGTTCTTTATTAGGAAAAGAAGGGATATGCCCTTTTCTAAGCTGTTTGTATTGTTTAGCCTGTTTATTGTTTTCTGCGGGCTTACGCATATTACCGATGCCATCATGTTTTGGTATCCATTATACCGGTTAAATGCAGTTTTATTATTTATTACTGCAATTATTTCCACCTTCACAGTTGTTGTACTATATAAAGTATTGCCCGAGGCATTAAATTTAAAATCGCCCTCGCAACTCCAAAAGATTATTGATGAACAAACCAAGACATTGCAGATTTATAATGAAAAACTAAAAGAAAGTGAACATCAGTTTAGGGTGCTGGTAAATAAAAAACCAGATGTAATAACACTGATAGGTAGAGATTTAAAATACAAATTTGTTAATGATTCTTTGGGATTGCTATATGATGACATAAATAGCTTTATTGGGAAATCTCCTAACGAAGCAAACCCAACTAACCCTAATACACCTATTTTTATGGATAAAATAAGGGAGGCATTCAAAACCGGAAAGCAGGTGAATTATGATATAGAGACTAATTCAAGTAAAAAAGGACATCAATATTATACTGTAGAAATAATACCCTTGCTTGATATGGATGGCATAGTGAATGATGTACTCACCATCTCTAAAGATACAACGCAAATTAGGGATAATGAAATACAACTAAATGCTACTATCCAGCGGCTTGATAAGCTTACAAAACGATTGGAATTTAAAAGGAATGTGCTACAAGATTTTGCCTATATAGTATCGCATAACCTTCGGTCACCAACAGGCAATCTGGGTATGTTGATAGACATATTTAAACGCACTACCGATGAAGATAAAAAGAAAGAGTTATTGGATAGGTTTTTTAGTGTATCCAAACAATTGTCTGATACTGTACATAACCTTAGTGATGTGGTAAACATTAACCAAAATGTGGAAATGGAAAAGACGATGCTAAGCTTTAAAAATGTGCTTGATAATATAATGATTAGTTTATCTGCACAGATTACTGAACTTAATGCTAAAATAAGCTATGACTTCTCCACTTGCGAAACCATAAATTATCCAAAAGTGTACTTGGAAAGTATAATGCTGAACTTGTTGACCAATGCGCTTAAATACTCTTCGAAAGAACGAACACCTGAAATTAGTTTTATATCCAATAAAAGGGAAAATGGCTTGATTATATTAGAATGTAAGGATAATGGACTTGGGATAGATTTGGAACGATACGGAAAGAAGATATTCACATTACATAAGACATTTCACAACAATCCAGATGCAAAAGGAATTGGATTGTTTATAACAAAACATCAGATTAAGTCTTTGGGAGGGAATATCACGGTGGAAAGTGAGCCGGATAAGGGTGCAACATTTATTATTAAATTTAATGAAATAGAAGTATTATGAAAACAAAAGTAGATTCAGTATGCATCATAGATGATGACATTATTTATCAGTATCTGGCAAAAGAAGAAATTGAGTACACTGAGATGGTAAAAAATATTATTTTTTTTGACGATGGGGAGCAGGCAATCCAATATATCTCTAAATCGCTTGATGGAGATAATATTGATTTATTGCCAGATGTTATTTTATTGGATATAAATATGCCAATTATGGATGGTTGGGATTTTTTGGATGCTTATCTTCCATTAAAGCCCCGCATTGGCAAAAAAATTACCATTTATGTAGTCAGCTCTTCCATAGATATAAGGGATATGGACAAGGCCAGAAGTTATGGGTTGGTTAGCGATTACATCATAAAACCTGTAACCTATAATAGGTTGACAAGCATATTTCAGGATTTTTTGGCTGCGTAGAAGTTGTAATTGATATAAATATTTGTTGTTACAAGTATCAACCAGTTGTCTTAGGAATAATTAGCAACTAGCTCAGCATTTTCCATAATTGTAAAACACTTGCAATAGCAAATACTGTAGCCATTATCTTATTTAGTGTTTTATTGTTCATGTCCAGTTTGGTGATGATATAGCTGCCGGCATATATGTACACCATCAGTCCCGTTACGGTGCCAATGCCTCCACCAATGGTGAATAGATTGTATTGAAGTGTGCTGGAATGCAATATTTTCCAATCGAGCATGTAGTTACTCCATAGCAACCAAAAAGGTATCTGTCCGGGGTTTAAGGCACTAAGCATCATACCAAAAACAAAGCGGTTCATGTTGTGGTCTAGCAGTGTACTTTTCTTTTCTTCATGGTAAGTGATGATGCTACGGATGCTCATGCCACATAGAAAAAGGAAAAAGCCAGCGGTTATCCATCCAATGGCACGTACCACAGTTGGGTGTTGATAGATTACATCCATACCCGAAAGCGATAGGCGCAGGTAAAGCATTTCTATTAAGGTAACGCCCCAGGTAAATAGCATGGCAGGTTTAATGCCTTCTTCCATGCGTATTTGCGTGGAGGTCAGGCTCATGCTACCCAAGGCAATCTGCCCTATAAAACTAACCAGCCATCCCATAAAAATTACTAACAGCAATACCATTGTCATAATCAATTATTAAAAAAGTTATTAGGACATAGTAATAAATGTGCCATTTTAATCCTCATTATTTGTAATTGCTTCAATCTTTCAATTCTGCTCCTTGGAGGGAGGTTAAAGGTGGGTTAAATAAAAAGCCCTTGGAACTTATGCTTCAAGGGCTTTATTGGTAAAGCATTAAACGGCTAACACTTGGTTAGTGCCTGTTCTATATCGTTTATAATGTCGTTCACATGTTCTAATCCTGCCGAAATACGTATCAATCCTGGCGTAATGCCTACTGATAATCTTTCTGCTTCAGATAGCTTGGAGTGTGTGGTACTCGCAGGGTGCGAGGCAATGCTGCGGGTATCTCCAAGATTAGGTGTCATGGACAACAATTCCAATGCATCCAAGAATTTACGTCCGCTTTCTATACCACCCTTTAGTTCAAAACACAATAGTCCACCACCTTTTGTCATCTGCTTGATGGCAATATGATACTCAGGGTGGGAAGGAAGGAAGGGATATTTTACCCAGCTTATCTTTTCATTATTTTCCAACTGAGTGGCAATGGCCAGTGCATTGTTGCAATGCCTTTCCATTCGCACATCTAATGTTTCTAGGCTTTTAGAAAGCACCCACGCATTAAATGCACTAAGGCTAGGCCCTGTATTTCTACAAAACATATAAATTTCATGCACCAAATCCTTACGGCCAAGTACTACACCACCCAATACACGTCCTTGTCCATCAATCCATTTGGTAGCACTATGGCTTACAATGTCGGCACCGTATTTAATTGGGTTTTGTATTATTGGCGAAGCAAAACAGTTGTCTATATTAAATATAAGGTTGTGTTTCTTGCAGAAGTTGCCTGCCCATTCCAAATCCAGTATTTCCAGTTGAGGATTAGTGGGTGTTTCCAAAAATATCATCTTGGTATTTGGCTTCACGGCAGCTTCCCATTCTTCGGGTCTGTTTGCCTTTACCAACGTACATTCAATATTATAACGAGGCAAATATTTAGTAGCCAAGGCGTAAGTACTGCCAAATACCGAACTGCAACAGATAAGATGATCGCCAGCTTTTAACAATGCAAAGATGGAATTGAATACCGCCGCCATACCGGATGCAGTGGCAAAACCCGCTTCTGCACCTTCCAACACACACATCTTTTTCACAAACTCATCTACCGTAGGGTTACTGTAGCGGCTGTAAATGTTATCATCAGTCTCATCGGCAAAGGCCGCCCGCATATCTTCGGCAGTATCAAAGGTAAAGCTGCTGGTAAGGTATAATGGGGTGGAGTGTTCCTTTTCCGCAGTCTGTTCAGACTGTATCCGTATTGCTTGTGTTTGTTTATGCATCCTTCAAATAGTTATGAGTTATGAAATATGAGTTGTGAGTTATGAAATATGATTGTTGGATTATGCTGATTACAAGCCCAAAGGTTTACTCATAAGTCATATTTCATAACTCATAACTTGCTTATTCGTGTACAAATGTTTCTGTAGTAATGGTTGTTCCGGAGCCAATAAGTGTGGCGGCAACAGAGCAATATTTATTGAGGGATAAATCAACAGCCTTGCGGGCTTTTTCTTCATCTACCTTGCCATAAATATGGAACTCAATCGTGATGTTTCTCCACAAGGAAGGTTCCTTTCCTGCTTCCCTGTCTCCTTTGATAATCATTTTATAATCACGTACATCCTGTCGTTGCTTTTTCAGTATCATAATCACATCAATGGCACTACATCCGCCCAAGCCCATCAAGAGCATCTGCATGGGGCGTACACCATAGTTCTGCCCACCACTTTCGGGGCTGCTATCCATCTTTACCAAGTGACCATTCTCGTCTGTTGCTTCAAATCCAAAATCACCACTTACCCTAGCTAATTCAATTACTGGCATCTCTATAAAATTTATTAAGGCAGCAAAGGTATTTTATTTTACTTTATGAATGATACTCTTTCGTGGTGGTACTTATTGGTGAGGCTTCTTTATCTGAAATGGTAAGGATTGTAGGATACACATTTTGCGAATCATTAAACATAGACAGCTATATTTGATTAAATATAAATAGGAAGGGAATATGGAAAACCATGAGGACACAACACACAAGCATCACCATGATGAGCATCATGGTCACCATCACCATGAGGTAACAAATGTAAATACTGCATTCATTATTGGTATCATCCTGAATACTGCTTTTGTGGTGGCAGAGGTGATTGTGGGCTTTTCTACTTCCTCGTTGGCACTAATCTCAGATGCTGGTCATAATGCTACAGATGTGTTCAGCCTGTTGTTATCCATGTTTGCCTTCAAGCTTTCCAAAGCTAAAGCCACCAATAAATATACGTACGGGTATAAACGTGCCACCATATTGAACTCGTTGGTAAACGCCGTTTTACTCTTGTTTGTTACTGTTGGAATAATTTGGGAAGGGATTGGTAGGTTGCAAAACCCTGTGCATATACAGGGGACAATTGTATCGGTGGTGGCGTTTGCAGGCATCTTTGTCAATGGCGTTTCTGCTTGGCTCTTCTTTAAGGACAAGGATAAAGACATTAATATGATGGGAGCTTACCTGCATTTACTAAGTGATGCAATGGTGGCTTTTGGGGTGGTGCTATCGGGTATTGCCATTTATTATACCCATTGGTATTGGATAGACACTGTCATCAGTTTTGTGATAGCCATCATGATATTGGTAAGCACATGGCAGTTATTGACGGATAGTATCAGGCTTATACTGGATGGTGTACCCCGCAATGTGGACATAAAAAAGGTGGAGGCATCCATACTGAAATTCAAGGAAGTGAAACAGGTTTACCACATACATGTGTGGGCTTTGAGCAGCAATGAGAACGCACTTACGGCACATGTGGTGGTTTGCAATAATGATATTGCCCTCTTTGAGAAAACGAAACAAAAAATAAAACATACCTTACAACACCTCAATATCCATCATTCTACACTAGAGGTGGAGACCGGTTCTTTTAATGGAAAAGGGATATGTGAGGAATAAGGCAGAGTCAATAGTCGAAAGTCAAGAGGCACTAGATTAATCATACTTAACTCTAAACTTTCGACTTTCGACTTTCAACTAAATAGCAACATTGGAAAATAGAACATTAATAGTAATTGGTGGTGGAGCAGCAGGATTCTTCTGTGCAGTAAATGCAGCAAGAATGAATGCCTCATTGCGGGTTATATTACTAGAAAAACAGCAGAAACTACTAAGTAAGGTAAAGGTGAGTGGGGGAGGACGATGCAATGTAACCCATGCCTGCTTTGAGATAGATGAGCTGGCTAAATACTATCCCCGTGGCGAGAAGTTTTTACGAAAGGCATTCCATTGGTTCAATATCAACCATACCATCAGCTGGTTTGAGGAGAGGGGAGTGGAACTGAAGAAAGAATCCGATGGAAGAATGTTTCCTATTACAGATGATTCGCAAACCATTATTGATTGTTTACTTAGGGAAGCCAGTAAGTATAAGGTGGAGATAATGACCGGATGCGATGTAGGCACCATTGCTAAAATAAATGATGTTTGGCAGATAGAAACCGGCAGGCAAACCTATACTGCCAATTTTGTTTGCGTTGCCGCAGGCGGATATAATACCCTTGCTAAATTCGATTGGTTGCAAAAGTTAGGGCATACCATCGAAACACCTGTTCCTTCCTTGTTTACCTTCAATATGCCCAAGAACCCAATCATAGAATTGATGGGCGTCAGTGTGCCGAATGTACAAGTGAAACTGGCTGGTAGCAAACTGCAAACAAACGGTGCCATTCTGATAACACATTGGGGATTGAGTGGTCCTGCCATACTTAAACTATCTGCTTGGGGTGCGCGTGAACTGGCAACGAAAGACTATAAGTTTACCGTATTGGTGAACTGGTTGAACGATTGCAATGAGCAACAACTGCGTGAGCAATGGGGCGGGTTAAGAAATGAATTGGCTGCGCAGAAGATAGGCAACAAGAACCCTTTTGGGTTGCCGAACAGGCTATGGAATTATTTATTGATGCACTGCAAGATAAGCGAGGATGCGCGTTGGGCAGAACTTACTTCTGCCAACCAAAACAAACTGATAACCACTCTTACTGCCCAACAGTTTGATGTAAATGGCAAAACAACCTTTAAGGAAGAGTTTGTTACTTGTGGCGGCATCAAGCTAAGTGAAATAGATCCCAATACCATGGAAAGCAAGAAAGCACCCAATCTTTTCTTTGCCGGAGAAGTGTTGGATATTGATGGCGTAACAGGCGGCTTCAACTTTCAGAATGCATGGACAAGTGGTTGGCTTGCCGCAAAGGCTGTAGCTTGTAGAAACTACTAATGTTGTAAGGTATATTCCTTGATTAATATGTCGGCAGGAATACGCAACAACTTACTAAATTTTCTAATCATTGTTAGCGTTAGGGGCTGTTTATAATTCAATACCTTACTTACCGTACCCTTGTCGCCATATTCGGCAGCAAGGGTTGCTTGTTTATATCCAAAATCATCCATTCTTATCTTGATAAACTCAATAGGATCTAAATCTGGCAAAGTGGACTGCTTTTCTTCGTATTCACCTATCAATAACAAGAGCAACATCTTCTCCTTATAGTCAGGTTCATCCTTCTTCGCCATCCTTATTTCTTCGAATCGATTGTAGGCGGTATGCAGCTCTTCCTCATTTTCTATGATTGCCCAATTTTTCATTCTACTACTGTTTTAAATTGTTTCCGGATTAATTTTATCATACGCCGAGTGAGTACCAATAAATCTGATGTGTACAAAGGCATCAGTATAATCCACTTCAGCTATCAATCTGTATTTATTATGCACTATCTCGAACCTTGCTCTGTTGTTCTTCAGCATCTTTGCCTTTGGAAAGTCCAGCAAAACATCTTGTTTCATTGTCCATTTTGCCATCAATACCACTTGTTTCCATACTGCAAGGCCTTTTCTTGCCTCTGCATGGGTTATTGCAAAACTATCTATGGCAGTCAAATTAATCAGCTTCATACCAATGGTTTGTTTAGCAACGATGAATGGCGAAGTTATGCAAGTTGGTAATTATCCAACTTTTTATTTGGTTTAAGGGGGTAGTTAGTTTTGTATCTCCATGCCATGCCGCAATAAAAGCTGTATAATTGCATGATGAATAACATGATAACCTATTTCTTCCCATTTGTTTTTGTTGGAATGTGGGTATTCGTTACTTTCATTATCTCAAAAATGGGTTGGGCAGATTTGGTAGCCAACTATCAGTACGATGCTCCGTTTACAGGAGAAAGGGTTGGTATTATTTCGGCTTCTATCAACGGAGCCAATTACAAAAACTCACTCGTCTTAAAATACAATCAAGAAGGCATCTATATACGACCTGTCTTATTGTTCCGTCTGTTCCATAAACCAATGTTGATTCCATGGAAAGAGATTAAAGAAGTGAGGGACAAAAAGGTTCTGTTTTATACTTATAAGGAACTGATTATCGGACATCCTTTTGTTGCCATCATAGGCATACAGGAAACAGTTTTTAGAAAGATAGAGAGTAATATTGTGAAGTAACATAAGTCAAATGAAGTGATTCATGCGTCAGTAAATGGTTGCCAATATAATATTCTCTCTAACCTTCATTATTAGTTATTTAATCTTTTATTACTTCTTCGCATAACTTTTTTAAACCTGAAAATTTTAATGCTAATAAAAAAGCTTTAAAAAGAGCTCTGTTTCTGAACATTAGTCTTTCTACCCTATTTGTTCTTTTTGTTTCATAAACCCTTTCCTTTTTATATTTTCTAGTATCTTCTATATCATGATTGCTCTTAAGATAGGTTACTTCACCCATTTCTTTTTGAATGCCTAAAACAGTTAGGTGACTTGGGTCTAATACTGTTTCAACTTCCTTTGACCTTGGTAATAAGTTCCAGTAGTCTGCATAGTTAAGTGCGTCTAGTAGCTCATTCCAATTTGTATGAGTTAATATTTTTGTAGTGGCTTCTACTACTTTAAGCTTAAAAGAATTGTCTTTTGTATTTGGTATAGGGAAGTAAACAATAGTTTCTAATTGTATAAGACTATCTAGCCTAGTTATTATAATTACATAATAAAGATTGCAAAATGTCTCTGCATAATTGAATTGATAGCCTTCATTAATATTTAGATTTCTTAGATTTGGGATATTATTTTTCTCAAACGTATCAATTAAAAATCTATTAGGCAATGGTTTTGCAAAATCAATAATAAGATGGTTCAAAAAAGTGGTGTCATTCAAATAGCTAGCTTTTAGTGCTTTGTATCTGTAATCATTTGAATCTAATCCATAGGAAAATGAATTGTTACTATCTCTACACATCGAGTCATTTCTATCTACGAATAGCTTTAATGCCTTATCCTTAATTGAATAATTGGTATTAGTTTGCTTACACGATAGCAATAAATAGAATGACAGAACATAAAGAACATACTTTCTTGGCATTATTGATAATTTTTCTTTCGGTGAAGTTTTCTTTTCTCAAATATCCCCCTTTCTCACCATACAAACAACTCTTTTGCCATGCTAACTTTAATTGTTGTAGGTTGTGCTTCTAAAAATGGCATTCTGTGTTTAAAGTACCAACATATCTGTTTAACATGCGCTTCTTCGCCTTTGCAATGCTTTCCTTTTTGTCTACTTCCCGCTATTTTTTGGGCAAATGCCATACATTATCCCGCACATCAACGCTATAATGGCTCACTTGCATGCATTAATCACTCACTTGCGCGCAGTTGAGGGCTTTGCCCCGGGGCAAAACTGTCACTTGCAAACAATTACGGTGTTAATGCACGCAATAAAGGGACTAACGCACGCACTTGAGTCATTCATGCGAACAAGAGAGCCATTAGTTTGCTGATGTTGCCCAACATTTCGTGCATTGCACCTCTTTATTCGCACATTTGAGCCATTAATACGCGCGCTAACACGCTTTGCCCCGGGGCAAAGCCTTCAACTTACTCATTTATACTCAATTGTTATGTCAAAGCGATTAAGAACAAAGGTTATCAAGATAAGTATCAAGAAAATTAAACGGATAAATGCCTCAAAGTTGGCCGATGCTGCGTTGTTGATGGTAATGTCCATATCGGGTAATACACTTTTGTTTAAGGGCGATCAACCATTTACCCCAAAGGAGATAAAAGCATTGATAAAGACCTTCACCAATAAGAAAGTGGATTATAAATTGAACGGATTGGGTGTAAAATTAGATTATTTAAATGCCATGAAAGCCCTGATAGATGCCATGGTGGCATTTGCGCCTTATGTAAACGGCATTGCCAAAGGCGATAAAAAGATTTTGGCTGCCAGTACGCTGCCTACCACCGAAGTAGTGAAGGACGTGGCAAAAATGTTTAAGGAAGGGCTTACTGCAAGCGATGTAGAAGGTAAGCAGGTTAAAAGCGGACAATTATTAACCGATTGTACCCCTTTTGGCGATGGGGTAAATTATATTATGGTATTGAGTGAGGACAAACCACTGCCCAATGATTTTTGCATTAACAGTAGCGGACAGATAGTGCAAAACGGCGGGATAATGAATAGGATATTTATAGACATAACCGCATCTAGAAAGAAAACGGGTAATGGTTTAGTAAGGGGGAAGTCGTATTTTATTTATTACATCATGGTATTTGGCGGTGTGGTAAGTAGTATAAGTAAGGGCGTGGAGGTGTTTATTGGTTCGTAAAATTCCTCCAAGAAAATCAATGTATGGTAAATAAATAAAGTGAAATAAATGTCCCTTTTAAAACAACTTTTACGCACCCTACTTATTTTATAAATGAATGATGATGCAACTTAGTAAATTTGGCAAAGTATTTACTATAATACAAGGATAAATATAACATAATGAAGACGACGATACTGGTAGTTGGATTCCTTTTTCTGTCCTTACATCTATTTGCACAGGATAGGGCTGAAAAGCAAAGGCTTAGGATGAATAATTCTATATTAAAGGATAATATGAACACCATTTCAAATGTAAACTATGTTAAGAAAAAGAAGATTGAAGGAGAGCGTTCCGCCGATGTAACGATGCTGAATGGCAAGATGATGGTAGTAAGAAATGGTAAGATGAGTGTAATGAGAAGTTATGTAACTATGCGGGATGGCACAATTGTAATGGCAAATGGATTGATATTTTTGCCTCTGAATGGAGGTACAGTAATCAGGATGCAGGAAGGTGCTTATATGGATATGTATGGCAAGATAAGATACAATACCCGAACCGTAAAGATTATAAAACGATATTGAGTTATAATAGAAAAAACGTACCTAAATAATTAAAACTAGTTTATACCTTATAATAACTAATACCCCCTTCCATTTACGACTTTCCACTTATTACATGTAGTGAAGTTTCAATTGCTTATTTTCGCGTCCGCTGCTAGAGCGGATATAAATGATTATGGATAATAAGACAGCTACACAAGAAAAGACTGACAAAATAGGACGGTACCTGATTACGGCAGCATTGCCTTATGCTAACGGATTGAAACACATTGGGCATTTGGCAGGGGCTTATTTACCCTCGGATATTTATGTACGCTATTTAAAAGCCCAAAAGAGGGATGTGGTCTTTGTGTGTGGCAGTGATGAACATGGTACGGCCATCCCTATTCAGGCAATGAAAGAAGGCACTACTGCGCAGGCCATCATTGATAAATATCACCCCATAATAGAGCAGAACTTTAAGGACTTGGGTATTGGTTTCGACATCTATCACCGTACATCTGCCCCATTACACCACGAAACTGCACAAGAGTTCTTCTCTGTGTTGAATGATAATGGTGACCTTGAG